>NZ_KB912891.1 GCF_000383875.1 Caldibacillus debilis DSM 16016
ATTTTTTGCCGGATGTCTTCGGATAAGGCATGTGCAGGTTTTCGCCCCCGGTTTTTGTGAATGACTCCGTTTTCATCCTCCTCAAGGACTCGTTTTTTGAGGCGATAAACCTGACGAAGACTTAGCGATAACAATTCGGCAGCTTGTTTTCCCGTGATATACCCTTCGATCCATTGACTAATCACTTTGTAACGCTTCAATTCTTTTTTGCTCAATGGAATTCGCTCCTGTCTCATACTGACATTTTCACTGAAGCGTTACAATATGACAATATCACAGACGAACAACACCGGCAGCATGCTTGCATTTACAAAATCTTAATCTAAATTTAGAATAGATTAATAGAATCTTTAAGGAGCGAATCCCGATGGAAAAAAATACATCCTGCGGCCGTCGGCCTGTTCTGTTTCGCAAGAAAGCCGCAGCCGAATTCACACGGAAGAAAGCTGCCGACAGGGGAAGCGGCCTGGGCATGCCCCTTTTGGCAAACGCCGGTTTTCCCGGCGAAGCCGTTTCCGGGACCGGCCGGGAACAAAGGGTTGACGGACGACCGGGCAATCGCGGGGAAGCAAGGTCCCATTTTCGGAAGGGCAGCGGGGAAGCCGTCCACTCGCCGGCAGATGCGGCAAGTTTGCTAAAACAGCGGGAACGGGTTGGCTGAAGCGGCGATGGCAAGGGAGATCTTGATCGAAATCTACCTGGCTTTTTTCAAAGCCGTTTTTGCCCTTTTCAAGTGGCTTCCCCTGCAAGAAAAGGTGACCTTTGTCGTATCCTTTAAAGCGAATCCCCTGGCGGTCTATAAAGAAATGGAACGGTTAAATTTCCCAGGAAAAGTGGTTTTCCTTTGCAAAGGAAACTGTTACCGCTCCGTGAAAAATACGGTGAAGGAAAAGGTTTACCGAATCGAGTCGAACCATTTGTTCCATGAACTGGCTGGGATCTACCATCTCGCCACCTCAAAAGCGATCATCGTCGACAATTATTACGGTTTTTTGGCGGCGGCCTCCTTTAAAAAAGGGGTAGAGTGCATTCAGATTTGGCATGCCGCCGGGGCCGTGAAGACCTTCGGCTTGAAGGACAAGACGATCCGAAATCGGTCAAAGCGCGCGTTGAAAAGATTCAAAAAGGTTTACAAGCAATTTCATAAAGTGGTCGTCGGCTCGGAGGAATTCGGGAAAATATTCCAGGAAGCCTTCCAGCTTTCCGAAGCGAACATCCTGCCCACCGGCGTCCCGCGGACGGACTTTTTTTATGACCGGGAACGGCATGAAGAAATCCGGAAGGATTTTTACCGGAAATATCCCGAATTAAAAGGAAAGAAAATCGTCTTGTACGCCCCCACTTACCGGGATTATGAGGAAGAAAGAGCTCTCTCCCTAGACGTCGGCCGTTTGTATGAACGCTGGAAAGGGGAATACGCCCTGCTGATCCGGCTGCATCCCTCCGTACAAGACCGGCTGGATTTCGACGATTACAAAGGATTCGCCTACGATTTTTCCCGCTATCCGGAGATCAATGACCTGCTGGTAATCACCGATTATTTGGTTTCCGACTATTCTTCGGTTCCTTTTGAATATGCCATCCTGGAAAAGCCGATGGTCTTTTTCCCTTACGACCTGGAAAAATATGAAAGGGAAAGGGGCCTGTGGAAAAAATATGAGGAATTGGTTCCCGGGCCGATCGTCCGGTCCACGGAGGAGCTGATCGCCTGCATTGAGAACGATTCCTTTGACAGGGAAAAGATCAGGGCATTTAAAGAAACATGGAACGCCTATTCCCAAGGTTTTTCCAGCCGGAATCTCGTCCTGTACCTGTCCGATTCCCTGGCGCTCCCGCAAGTCCAGAAACGGGGCATGGAAACGACGCCGCTTTAATAGTTTCCTCGGACGAAAATCGCGGTTCCCTGTTTGACGTGGGGGGAGCCGCTTTTTTTTTGAAATTTTCCATGCCGGCCAAGCTTGTCCGGCGAAAATGGGGCCGCCCCTTTGAAAACGGTCCATGGTTGCCGTCCGATCGGATATTTTTTGCGCCAAACGTCCCGCTCTGTACAAGGCGAAAAGGACCATGGATGCTGGCCAAAGCTGGCGCAACCAAATGGGACGGATACAAGATTCTTTTGCCCTGTGGCACCCGATTGGCCCATGCGCAAAGGAGATTTTCCCGTATGGAATGGAAAGCAGGGGACAAAACAACATGTTTACGAAAGAAAAATATAAGTTTTGCCGGCGGCAGGCCTTTGCGCCTCCCGCTTTTTTTGATGGAAAGGAAAACGGCCGGGGACAGCTTTGTCGGGGTTCCACAACCGTTCAACAAAATAGGACACGCGGGCTCCGGCTGGTATAAAAAACTGGGGCCAAGTTTGGTCGGACTTTTGACAAAAGTTCGAGAAAAGCGATGCGATCGGTTTCCGTTCAAAAACCGTTCAAAAAAAGGGTTCCGATTTCAATTATACTAGTGAACGGGGACAGCATAGACGATGGGAACGGCGCGGATTTCTTTATGGAGATAGCCGGAAGTATCGCCTCCGGACGAAAGGGGACGGAAATCAGAAAGGCGAACCACGGAAAGAGTTTGGTCGGCGGGGGGATTTTTTCCGCGGTGCCGGACCCGAAGGATGCGGTGTTGAAGATGACCTGAAAAGCAGGTGGAAAGCCTTCAACGGCACTTGACCCTAAGGATGCGGCGTTGAAGATGATCCGGCGGAAAGCATGAGCGAATCGGGGCCTATGATTAACAATGGATGCGGCGTTGAAGATGATCCGGACCGTGGCTGTTTGCGCGCAAGGTTGCACGAAAGCCTCGCGACGGAAGCCGGTCCGGGAGGCGGGGTATTTCCGATAAATAAATTCCAATCGCCATGTAACATAATCGTGGAAATTTCGTCAAAAAATGTTAGGATAGATAGGGAAAGATTTTCCGGTCGGCTGCTTCATTCCCTGATTAACGGCGCCGCCTTTAGGGAACATTGACTATAGGCAATATTGCGGTAAGATAGATATAACAGATTTTTTCCTTTCCTGTTTTAAGGAGGATCATTCATGGCCCTTTCGTTTTTGGCAAGCTTCGTGATTTCATTGGTTTTGACGCCGTTCATGATATTCCTGGCCAAAAGATGGAAAATCGTTGACCGCCCGAACGAAAGAAAGGTGCATCAACATGAAATCCCGTTGCTGGGCGGCCTGGCGATCTATCTCGGTTTTTTGGTTTCCATCCTTTTTTTGCAGCCTTCCCATCCGGTCCATTTTCCGCTTTTGCTCGCCGGCCTCGTCATACTCATTACGGGGCTGATCGATGATAAATATTCCATCCCGGCGTGGCAAAAGCTGGCCGGCCAATTCATCGCCGCAACCATCATCATTTTTTTCGGCGACATTACCGTTACCTATATTAACGTTCCGTGGGGAGGCGTTTTGGAATTCGGCATCTTCAGCATTCCGATCACCTATTTATGGATCATCGGCGTGACGAATGCCATCAATTTGATCGACGGATTGGACGGCCTTTCCGCGGGCGTTTCCGCCATCGCCCTGCTCGCCATGAGCGGCATGGCCTTCATCATGGAAGATGCTTACGTTTTTTCCATGGCCGTTCTTCTCGTCGGCAGCATCCTCGGGTTTCTGCCTTACAATTTTTATCCGGCAAAGATCTTCATGGGCGACACAGGGGCCCTTTTTCTCGGTTTTATGATCTCCGTCTTGTCGTTGTTGGGATTTAAAAACATCACCTTCATTTCCTTCATTGTGCCGATACTGATTCTGGGGGTTCCGCTTTCAGATACGATCTTTGCGATCATCCGGCGGATCGTCCACAAAAAGCCGATCAGCAAGCCGGACCGGTCCCATCTGCACCATTGCCTGCTGAATCTCGGCTTTACCCACCGGCAGACGGTGATCATCATTTATGCCATCAGTTCCCTGTTTGCCCTGTTCGCGTTCATCTTCTCGATGACGACCGTTTGGGGATCGATCCTGCTGTTGGCCATCGTGATCGTTTCCCTCGAGATTTTCATTGAGAAAATCGGCCTCATCAGCCAGAGCTACAAGCCGCTATTAAGGATATTCGAAGGATTGCGGGATTTCGGCCGTTCCCGGAACCGGTAAAGCCCGGTCGGCATACCGGGCAGGCAGGCGTGGGCGCGCCCGCCTCAAATAATGGTTTGCGGCGAACGCCCGATTTCGCCATGCATTCCTTCAGCAATTTTGGATTGAACCGATTCGGACAAGCTGCGGAAGATTTTTCCGCGGCTTTTTCTTTTTTGGTCCTTTGTCAAATGTTGGGGTGGGGGCATACGGCCTTACCCCACATGGCCCCCGATTCTTTTATACTTGTATGTAAGCAGTATCCTGGTCCTTGCGGACCCGCGTCTCGCCGTAACAACCTTTGTTCATCCACTCATCTTGGACCTTGTCCATTTCCGTTTCCATGCCTTAAGAATGGGCCGCCCACTTTATGTTCCGCTCCCCTTCAAAACATCACCGTTGCCGATGGATGGGGATGTGCACCGGGAAAGGACCGCAATTCCTGCAGCATGTTGCCTTTGCCTATGGCTAAAGATTTGCGCCGGGCAGGGCCCGCCGTCCTTAACGGGCAAAACATCGATGCTGCCTGCGGGATGGGGCGTTGCATAGCGGGAAGGGCCAGGTCCTTGATACGCAGAATAGCCAACGGATAGAGCTGTACGTGGGCAAGGGATTGCTCTTCCTCATCTGGCAAACATGGAGTTTGCCAGTATGGTCCATTGGGAGTGGACACGCCCCGATCCGCCTCTTTCCGCTTTGCCTCTCGTGGCGGGGGGCGATGCCGTCCGCTGTCCTGAGAATTTTTGATCCGGAAAAAGTCAATGAGCGGAGGGCGTTTCCCGATCCGAATGCGCCCGCCCGGCTTCAGACACCGTCCGCATCCCTTACTTGGCATCTGGAGAAGAAAAACGAAAAAATGGAAAAAAGTGTATTGACAGCCGATGTGTATTAAGCATATAATACACATGAAGTGTATTACACGCTTAATACATTTTTTATGCCGGCGGTGTATTAAGCTGTTAATACACAAAGGACGGGATCCAGAAATCCAATCGACCGGGAGTTTTGCCAATGACAGTGAATTTCAATAATCGGGAACCGGTATATGTCCAAATCATCCGGTATTTCAAGGAACAGATCGCCAAAGGGGTTTTTGAGCCGGGGCAGGAAATCCCGTCCAGAAGGGAGCTTGCCCATTGGTTGAAGGTCAATCCAAATACGGTGCAAAGGGCGTATAAGGAAATGGAAAATCAAGGATTAATTTTTACCGAAGGAAATTTGCCAAGCCGAGTCACCAGGGACGAGAAAATTTTGCGGTCGGTGCGGGAGGAGCTCATAATGGAGGCGGTCCACGCCTTCGTATCCACCGTCCAATCGATCAATGTCCCGGTCGAGGAGGCGGTCGCGCTGGTCAGGGAATTTTACGGGAAAACGGGAGAGAAAGAGGGGGACCGGAATGATCGAAGTGAAAAATATTAAGAAAAAATTCGGCCGGAAACAGGTCCTGAAAGGGGTCAGCTTTACGGCGAAAAAGGGAGAGATCACCTGCCTGATCGGGGTCAACGGCGTCGGCAAAACGACGATCCTGAAGGCGATCATGGGGCTCACCCCCTATTACGGAGGGGAGATCCTGATCAACGGGAAAAGGATCCATAAAGGGACCTATGAAAAAATCACCTTTATCCCGGACGCCTTCATCATGCCGTCCTCCATGAAGATTTCCGAGGCGATGGCGTTTATGAAGGATTTTTATGCCGGCTGGAACGAGGAACGGGCAAGGGAGCTGCTCGAATTTTTCCGTTTGAAGGAAGAAGACCGGATCGCCAATCTGTCGAAAGGGAATATGGCGAAGGTCAACCTGCTTCTCGGGCTGGCCCTTGACGCGGATTTTGTGCTGATGGATGAACCCTTTTCCGGCATCGACATTTTCACCAGGGAACAAATCGCCGAAGTGTTCACCAGCCATCTGATCGAGGATCGGGGCGTCATTATTACCACCCATGAAATCAATGATATCGAACATCTCATCGACAAGGCGGTCCTGTTGGATGAGGGCATCGTCGTCAAGGAGTTCGCCGTGGAAGAAATCCGCGAAAGGGAAGGAAAATCAGTCGTTGACGTGATGAGAGAGGTGTACCGGCCGTGAACAAATACTTGAAACTGCTCAATTTTGAACTGAACCGTTTTTTTAAAATCTATTTGGTGCTGATCGTCCTGACCGTCGTTCTGCAAATGACCGCGGTCATCGTCGAGTGCAGGCAATATTTGAAGCAAGCCAATGAAATGATATATGGGATGAATGCATCGAAGGAACAGTTTTTGGCCGATTATGGACAAATGTCTTTCGTGCATATTGTTACGAACGGATGGTTTATGTGGTCGATCGCCATCTGCGCCGTTACGTTGATCATCTATGTCTTCTTCATCTGGTATCGGGATTGGTTTGCAAGGAACACGTTCGCCTACCGGCTTTTGACCCTCCCGACGGACAGGATCAATGTTTATTTGGCCAAAGCCACCGCCATCTTTCTGATGGTGCTCGGGCTCATTTCCCTGCAGCTGATCCTTTTTCCGGTTGAACAAGGGATTTTCCGGGCGATGATCCCGGACGATTTCAGGCAAGATCTGTCCACGGCGGACATTATTACCTTCTCCAAATACTTGACCGTTTTATTCCCCGGGACGTTGATCGAATTTGTCGCTCGCTACGGCGCCGGATTGATGGTGGTCTTAGTCTTGTTTACCGCCATCTTGTTCGAACGGTGCTACCGGTTCAGAGGGATCTTTTTCGGGGCCGGATACTGCGCCCTGGCCGCCGGCATCTTTCTATCGCCGATTTTGATCGAGATGTTCACGGAAAAAGTGTATTTATACCCGATTGAAAGGTTTTTTGCGGAAGTGGCCCTAGGGCTTTTCGTGTCCGGCATGTCGATTTTTATAAGCCGATTTCTATTAAACTACAAAATAAGGGTGTGACAGGGGATGCATGTGAAAAAGTATTGGAGATTGATCCTCCTTGCGACGGTCATCGTTTTTTCGGTGGGTGTGTATTACGTTCAAGCCAAGATAGCGGCCGACCGCTTTCCCGATTTTGCGATCAGGAAGGTAAGCGGGGATGAAAGGGAGGCCGAGCCCATCTACATTGACGGCTTTTATAATGAAGGCAATAAGGAGGAGACCCTTTGGATCCGCGCCGGAGGATCGGAATATTGGCGGCAGCGGTCCTATTTCGATCGGTTGGAAGGGGGAAATTTTATCTCCTTCACCAAACATCTGCAGAAAAAATACCGGAATTTCATGCGGGGAAAGGAAGAGAACGACGCTTACTATTTTGAAGACCGGGATTTTGTCGGCTATGCCGCCATCGAAACGAATCTGCTCCGCGGTTATGAACCGACCGATTTTGCCTTTACCGTCGCCTGCCTGGACAAGAAAAGGAAGGACACGGTCTCATTCCGTCTGCCGGTTCCGGACAGGGAACGGTACACGATGGTTTATGTGGAAAAGGTCCACGTCATGAACGGGGTGATGAAAGTCATAACGACCAATCAATCCTATAATTCTAATTCGATCGAGTCCCATGTGTATACCATCGATTGGAAAAGGAAAAAGATGCTCAGTGACGAAACCGTTTTTTCCGTTTCCCAAAAAAACGGCGAGATGTTGGTTTATCCCGTGAGCTTTGACAGGACGAAGCTGGACCGGTATGTGGTGTTTTCAAAAAGAAGCTTGGAAGAAGTGCCGGAGAAAGATGAGGAAGGCGATATTACCACGCAGGAAAAAACCGTGGAATTGGCCGCCTATGACCTGGAAACCGGCGAACGGAAAAAGATCGGCCTTCCCGAAAAGACCATCGCGGAAGCGGAACCGGCCCTGGTCAGCGGCTCCACTCTTTATTTCCAAAAACTCGCGGAAAACGGCATCCAAATCATTGCTTATGACTTGGAAAAGGGAAAGATCATTTCCGATCGGGTGTTTGCGGTCCCGCGTTCGGAAAGAGACTCTTCTTTGCGAGACAGCATCATCAAATTGACGAACGAGAAGATTTATGTCGCCGTTCCCGATACGGATGCGAAAACCGGGAAAATCCTGATCGGCGATCTGAAATCGGGAAAAACCTTGTTTGAAGGAAGAATCGCCGCAAAAGAAGGGGAAGACCTTCCGAAAGGTTACCGTATTACGCTTTTGGATCTTAATGTGGAAGGGTCGTTCTGACCGCCGGGGGGAAAAGCGATCCGGTTTCGGACGGCCTGCCCCTTTCGGCCTTGCGGCGCTCGCCTCCATCCCGCGGCAAAAACCGCCCAAGTGCTGCGCTTCATCCGATGGAAACGGCAAATGAGACGGTTCCGGCGGAACGGGCGGCCGTCCGCCGGCCGAAGGGCAAAGGGAAGTTTTCTGGAGCAAGGGAAAAAGGAGCCGGAAACTTTGAAAGTTTCCGGCTCCTTTGCCGATTACGGTAAATGTTTCGGGAATCCAAGGATCCGTCGCCGATTCTTTTGATCTGCGCCGGCTTTTTCCGGGATTTCCCTCCGGAAAACCGGAACGGATGCCCCGGCGGAAAGAACCCGTCCTTTTGGTTTAACGGGTCCGTTGCGGGTTCCCCGGTTTAAGGCGTTCCAAATTTTTTATGTTTTTGGGGGGACCCTGGATCAGGCCTTTCCGAATTTTAATACTGCACCAATTGGTCTTCGTCGGCGATGCCGAGATGTTCTTTCAGCTCCCGGGAGATCTCGGCGACGGACTCCTCATCGAGGTCGTAGTAATAAATATTGTCGAGATACAGGTCTTTTCCTTCCAGCTTCAACGTTTCGATCGACCGTAAGGACCCGGCATATTTATGAAGGGCCACAAGGTTTTGGAACGTAAAGTTCGTGGTCAAGTTATCGCCCAAGCTGTTCAAAATGTCATCGTATTTCGTGATGGAAGAGATCGAGGCGCTTTTTTCGATGATCGCTTTTATGACTTGCTGCTGTCTTTGCCCCCTGCCGATGTCGCCCAGGGGATCTTGCTTCCGCATCCTGACATAGGCGAGGGCCTCCTCGCCGTTCAAGGTTTGCCGGCCGGCATGGATTGTAATGCGATTTTTCCGGTCTTTGCTGTCCATTTCCGAGAAGGTTTTTTCCACATCAACGGTAATGCCGCCGATGGCATCGACGATATCCATGAAGGCTTCAAAATTCAATTTGACGTAATAATCCACCGGCACGTCGAACAGTTCCTCGACCGTTTCAACGGCCAAATCCACGCCGCCCCAGAAATGGGCGTGATTGATCTTCGTTTCGTAATAGCCTGGAATATATACCCTGGAATCCCTTGGGATATGGACCATCTTGATCGTTTTGTCGTCCTTGTTGAAGGTGGCCAATATCAAAACATCGGAGCGGCTTTGTTTTTCCCCTTTCCGTTCATCCACCCCGATGAACAGGACGGAGAAATTGTCCTTTCCGGGGTAGACGGCTTCCACCCGCTTTTCCGATTTCTCGCCCCGTTCCAGCTGCTTATGGGCTTTGTTCGTTACGTTCGCGGCGAGGGTGGACAGGTAGATGCCGTAAGCCACGACGAGGATCAACAAGGCTGTCAGGGCATAGCCAAGCCAGCGCCACTTGCTTTTTTTCTTCTTCCTTCTTCCGGTTCTGCGATTTCCTCTCAATGCACGGGTTTCCTCGACCATACTTTTTCCTCTTTCGCAAAAAATTCGGTACAGCGCCCACTATTTCGGATTCACGATTTCCCTTTCCACATAATCGGTTTCGCCTTCGCTGATGAGCGCTTGCCCGTTCGTTTTCTCGGTCATCCATTGGCGGAAAACGTCCTGTTGTCCTTCCTCGACGTAAGTTTCAATTTCCACCCGGTCAAAATAGCGGATATCCTTTATCGGATAAGGTGAATTTCTCAATTCGTTTTCGATTTTCCCCAACCAGCTGTAATCGATGAAGGTGTGCATGATGCGCATCAATTTCCGTTCCACTACCCCGGCGGCGTCGATGCCCGACGATGCCGCCCGGCTGTAGGCCCGGACTAAACCGCCCGCCCCCAGTTTAATGCCGCCGAAATAACGGGTGACTACGACAACGGTATTTTTCAAGCGGCGCTTTTTCAGCACTTCCAGCATCGGGATTCCCGCCGTACCGCTCGGTTCGCCGTCGTCATTGGCCCTTTGGATCTGATCGTGTTCGCCGATGATGAAGGCGGAGCAATTATGGGTGGCGTCCCAATGTTTCTTTTTGATGGTCTGCAAAAATTGATAGGCCTTTTCTTCGCTTTCCGCGCGATCGACGTAAGCGATGAAACGGGATTTCTGGATGACGATTTCGTCCGTCCCGAATCCTTTGACCGTATAGTAGCAGGAGAGCACCGAATGTCCCCTTTCTGCAAATGCAAAAACGTACTTCAATTATTATAATTCTTCCTTCTGTTTCGCGCAATGAAGAAACGGGATCCTTTCATCCTTGCGGGCTGGGGAAGCGTTGCGGTTTTTTCCCCCGTCCGGTTCCGATTTTTTTCCCAGGAAAAAAAACCAGAAATAAAAAAATGAAGAAATTAATGGTAATATAAAGGGAGGGAATGCTCCCCGAATTGGGACTTTCGGCCTACTGCGAGGGGTTAAACAAATGGCCGTTTTTCCTTTATTATAATAATACTAGTAATAATTTTATAAATAGAAAGTTTTCGGGATTGATCGCTTCTCCTGCCTTCGTCATCCTTCAACGGAAAAATGCATTTTTTTACCAATTATATAACAGATTTCGCTCGATGAAAAGGCGGCTTTTTTCTTCTTTCTTCTTTTTAAAGGGGAGTAACATCGATGGGAACAAAATATTTGAATCCCAAAATCTTTGATGAAATTCTCGATAAAATGGTGCAGACCGTCGATAACAGCAAGAAGGAAATCATCTACATCGGGGAGCAATGCCGGAATGACTATCAATCCATCCTGGAAGAGTTGAACCGGGTAAAAACGATACTGCTGGAAACGATCCGGGAAGGGGATGAGCTGGAGAAAAAAGCCCGCCATGCAAGGAAAAGATTGGCGGAGGTCAGCCGTCAATTCAACAAATACACCGAAGAGGAAGTACGGGAGGCCTATGAATACGCCCATTCCCTGCAAGTGAAGTTGACCGTCACCCGGCAATTCGAAAAACAATTAAAGGAAAGACGGGATGAAATGGAAAGGCGGATCGCCGGATTAAAGGAGATGATCCAAAGGGCGGACAACCTTGTCTCCCAAGTCAATGTCGTCCAAAATTATTTGACCGGCGATTTGAAAAGTATTTCCGATTACATCCATGACACGAGCGCCAGGCAGGAATTCGGCCTGAAAATTTTTGAAGCCCAAGAGGAGGAGCGGAAAAGGCTGTCCAGGGAGATTCACGACGGCCCGGCGCAAATGTTGGCCAATATGATGATGCGGGCGGATTTTATCGAAAAGATCTATACCCATAAAGGAATGGAAGAGGCTTTAAAAGAGATCAAGGAATTGCGGAAAAACGCCCGGGACGCCTTGTATGAAGTCCGCCACATCATTTACAATTTGCGCCCGATGGCATTGGACGATCTTGGGCTCGTCCCGGTTCTGAAAAAATATTTGAACACCATTGAGGATTACCATAAAAAACCGAAGATCAACTTTGTTTACATCGGAAGCGAGGAAAGATTGCCGAGCAAAATGGAGGCGGCCGTCTTCCGCCTCATTCAGGAATCGGTGCAAAACGCCCTGAAGCATTCGGAAGCCGACACGATCGAAGTGAAACTGGAAATTACCGGCGGCAAAGTGAACGCGTTGGTTAAAGATGACGGAAAAGGATTCGACGTCAACCAAATCCAGCAGGGAACCTTCGGGATTTTGGGCATGAAAGAACGGGTGGAATTGCTGAACGGGACATTTCGGATCCAATCCAAAATCGGCGAAGGGACGACGGTTTTCATCGGGATCCCGATCAAAGAGGACGGATGACGGCCCGCCTTCGATCCGTCAAGGCTTGAAGGATTCGGGACGCTTCTTGGGATTTTATCCTTGACGCCCATGCCCCGATCCGTCAAGGATCAAGGGAATCCCCATCCGGACCGGTCCCGTCGCCCGGCAAGGATATCGGCAATTCTCCGGAAAGGGCAAACGCATTTTTACCCATCATTGCCACGGCATGACGGTCGAATATCAGTTGTCCGGCCATGGGCCGGGCAACGCGAACGGTGCAAAGGGAGGGATCGATTTTGAAAACGAAAATCCTCATCATTGATGATCATCAATTGTATCGGGAAGGCATTAAAAGAATTTTGGAGTTCGAGGAAGGATTTGAAATTGTCGGCGAAGGGGAAGACGGGACCCAAGTCATGTCCCTCGTCCGCCGGCTGAAGCCGGATGTCGTCATTATGGATATCAATATGCCGAATATGAACGGCATTGAAGCGACGAGAAACCTGGTGCGGACATTCCCCAATACGAAGGTCATCATCCTTTCGATCCATGACGACGAAACCTATGTCTCCCACGCCTTGCAAACCGGTGCCAGCGGTTATCTTTTAAAGGAAATGGATGTCGAGGCGATGATCGAGGCGGTAAAGGTGGTGGCCGAAGGTGGGTGCTATCTTCACCCGAAGGTCACCAACAACCTGGTGAAGGAATATCGCCGGCTGATGGAAACGATCGTTAACAACAACCAGGGAAGCGGCCAGCGGCTGAACAGTTATCATGTCCGCCGGCCGTACCATCTGTTGACGAGACGGGAATGCGAAGTTCTCCAATTGCTGGCGGAAGGAAAAAGCAACAAGAAGATCGGGGAAATTTTGTACATCAGCGAAAAAACGGTAAAAAACCACGTTTCCAACATTTTGCAAAAGATGAATTGCGTCGACCGCACCCAGGCGGTTGTCGAGGCGATCAAACGGGGCTGGGTGGAAGTCGGATGATCGTTTTCCAGGACAGGCGCCGATGTGCCTGCCCGGTTTTTTTGTCTGTAAAAATCACCGGAATAAGAAGGAGAAAGATGGCTGAAAGGGAATATTAAATAATGGGTTTTCGCACCCGGACGACAAACCGACAATTGACAAAGGGGGATGGTATCATGAAAACGGCCATCGTTACAGACAGCACCGCCTATATCCCGAAGGATATCCGGGAAAAATTGAGAATACACATGATTCCGTTAAGCGTTGTTTTCGGAAATGAAAGCTACCAGGAAGAAGTGGAGATTTCCATTGACGATTTTTATGAAAAAATCCGCCACTCGAAGGTTCTCCCGAAGACGACCCAGCCTTCGACGGGGATGTTTACGGAGTTGTTCGAAAGACTGGCCAAGGATTATGACGCGGTCATCAGCATCCATTTGTCCAGCGGGATCAGCGGGACATACCAGGGCGCCGTTACCGCCGGAAACATGGTCGATTCGATTAAGGTTTATCCCTTTGACTCGGAAATCAGCTGCATGGCCCAGGGGCTGATCGCGATCGAAGCCGCGGAGATGGCGTTGAAAGGGGAGGAGCCGGAAACCATTCTGCGGCGGTTGGAGCAAATGCGGGCCAACATGCGGGCCTATTTCATGGTGGACGATTTGTCCCATCTGCAAAGGGGAGGCAGGCTTTCCGGAGCCCAGGCCCTGATCGGAAGCCTTTTGCAAGTGAAACCGATCCTCCATTTCCAAAACAAAGTCATTGTTCCTTTTGAGAAAGTCCGCACCCGGAAGAAGGCGGTCAGCCGGATTTTTGAGCTTTTCGGGGAGGATGCGAAAACGGGGCGGCCGATGAAGGCGGTGATCATCCATGGCAACAGGGAGGAAGAGGCATTGAAATGGAAAGAGGAATTGTCCGCCCTGTACCCCCATGTGGAATTTTGGATCAGTTATTTCGGCCCGGTGATCGCCACCCATCTGGGCGAGGGAGCCATGGGCCTGTGCTGGATCAAAGATTGAGTTTTTATTTTCCGCTGAGGGAAGCATATCCGTTTTTCCCGCCGAATCTTTCTCTCCTTTGCTTAAGGGCTCCTTCTTCCGGAAGATCCATGCCCTTAGATGCGGCCGGAAGGTTTCGGACGGAGGAAACCGTTGTCCGCCGGCCGCGGCTTCCTGTCCGTATGCCGTGGCGGGAGGTTTTTCCTCTTTCGCGCCGTTTGACCGCATGCCTCGTGCCAAGCAGGCGATCGGAAAATGTCTTCGCTTTCTCTGTCAAGGCCGCCGGCTTGATGGGTTTCTGCTTCCGGATGGTGCGTCCATTATCGACCGCTTCTCATTTCCGGGATCTCCGGCCTTCCCGGGACTGCAGGTTTCCCTTTTCCGGGCGGATGGACTTCATCCCCGGACCTGCAGCCATCCCTTTTCCGGGGCTGATTTTTTCCGGAGGCTTTCCGTACCGGGCCTATGCGTTTTTGGCCGGTTCTTTGCCCGGATGCGGCCGATTTTCCTTCCGCCGGTCGACGGATCGTGGCCCGTTTTCCTCGCTGCGGTCCGAAAGCCTTTTTCCTGCCCGTCGGCAAGTTTTGTCCTCCGTTTCATTTTCCTCAAGGAAGGTCCGCCAGGGGTCGATTTTGCCGCTCTTTTCGTTCCCCGCGATCCGGAATGGACGATCCCGCCGGCTGCGCAAGAAGCCGTGCGGATCCTCAATCCCTCCATCCCTCCATCCGATCCGGGATGGTCCTCTTTTCCCTCTTCTTTTGATCCGAAAACCTTCATTCCCTCATTTCGTGTTGAAAACTTCCGGATTTCCATATCGAACCGGGGTGATGGTCTTGCGCTTTTGCCTGGAGGACGGATTTCTCCGTCCGGAGCTCCTGTCGAAAACGAAAGGGGAAACCGCTTTTTTCCGCATCGACGATTTGCGGGAGATCCCCGTGCGGGAGCGGGATGCTTCCTTTCCCTTTGACCGTTCCCTGCAGCTCCACCTGGCGGGGAAGAAACTGCTTCTCGAAGAGATTCCCTTTCCGTTGGCGCTCGTCCATTCCCATGCCGAAAGGGGCTATATCGCTTATGGAAAAGGGGTGGAAAGGCGGAGCGGAGGTTATTTTTGCCACCGGTGCCACAATGAAAATCCGCGCCTTTTCCACGTCTTCCCCTGCGCCCGCTGCCGAAGGGAATGCGCCTATTGCCGGCGATGCCTGATGACGGGCAGGATCAGCCAATGCACTCCCCTTCTCGAATGGCGGGGGCCTGAACCTGCCGTTCCGTGCCGGGTGCAGTCCGCCTGGCAGGGGGAATTACAGCCGGCCCAACGGGAAGCGGCCGGCCGGATTGTCCGGGCCATCGAGAAAAGGGAAGCGCTGATCGTTTGGGCGGTATGCGGGGCGGGAAAGACGGAGATGCTTTTTCCCGGCATCGGCCGGGCTTTGAAGGAAGGGATGCGGGTGGCGATTGCCACCCCGAGGACGGATGTGGTCTTTGAATTGGTCCCCCGTTTGAAACGGGCCTTTCCAACCGTTCCGGTCGCCGCCTTGTACGGCGGCAGCCAGGAACGGTTCCGCTTCGCCCCGCTCTCCGTTTCCACCACCCATCAGCTGCTCCGTTTTTACAAAGCCTTCGACGTGCTCATCATCGACGAAGTGGACGCCTTCCCCTTCTCCTGCGATGAAATGCTGCAAACCGCGGCGAACCGGGCAAAAAAGGACACGGGGGCGCAAATTTTTTTGACGGCGACCCCGAGCGAAAAATGGAAAAGGGAATGCCTCCGGGGATTGAGAAATTGTGTGATCTTGCCCGCCCGTTTTCACCGCCGTCCCCTTCCCGTTCCCCGTTTTGTTTGGTGCGGAAACTGGCGGAAGGCCATTCGGAAAGGGCAGCTCCCGGCCAAAGTGGCCGATTGGGTGAGGGAACGGGTGCGGCGCGGCAAACGATGCCTCGTCTTTTTTCCCGATGTCGAGCGGATGGAGCAGGCGCTCCCGCTGTTTCTTTCCTTCTGCCCCGGCGCCTTGTCCGTCCACGCCAATGATCCGCAGCGGAAAGAAAAGGTGGAAAAAATGCGTAAGAAGGAAGTGCTTGTTTTGCTGACGACGACCATCCTCGAACGGGGCGTCACCTTCCCCGATATTGACGTGGCCGTAGTCGGAGCGGAGGACGATATTTTCACGGAAAGCGCCCTTGTCCAGATCTCCGGACGGGTGGGCAGGCATCCGGACTATCCGGACGGGGATGTCGTCTTTTTCCACTACGGGAAGACAAGGGCGATGATCGAAGCGAAAAAACACATCATGTGGATGAACCGGGAAGCGGAAAAAAGAAAACTTTTGAGCCGATATTAATCGAAAAGGAGGAATCGGGATTTGCCTTTCTTCCGGTCCTGCGATTGTTTGTTGTGCGGTTCTCCCTTCGTCCCGGATATCGGTTGGAACACCTTTTTCCTCGGAGAAGCGGAGGAGGAAGTTTGCCGGGAATGCCGGAAAAAACTCGTGAAACCGGAGGGGCCCCTTTGCCCCCTCTGCAGCAGGCCGTTAAATAAAGCCGGGGAAAAATACCGCTGGGGGAACCGGTGCCGGGATTGCCATTTTTGGGAAAAAAGCGCAAAATTCCGCGGCGTCCTGGAAAAAAATATTTCTCTTTACGAATACAACGGCTTCCTCCAAGAGGTTCTGTACCGGTTCAAATACCGTGGGGATTATAAAATCGCCCGCGCCTTTTCCCGGGATCTGAAAAACGCGATGAAACGGCTTCCCTTCGATGCCGCCGTTCCGATCCCGTTGAGCGAAGAGAGGCTTTACGAGCGGGGATTTAATCAGGCGGAAGCGCTGATCGCCGAAGCCGGCCTTGAGCCGCTGCATGCCCTGACCCGGGTCCATTCGGAAAAACAGGCAAAGAAATCGAAAACGGACCGAATCCTTCTTGCCGGAGTTTTTCAGCTCCATCCGGCATCCGGGGATGTCAAGGGAAAAACCCTTTTGCTGGTCGATGACGTTTATACGACCGGCTCCACCGTGCGCCATGCGGCGCGGGTGCTGAAAGAGGCCGGAGCCCAAAAAATCCTTTCCCTGACCGTGGCAAGAAGTTAAATTGTTAAATTTTTTTCCAATTCCTGTTTTCTTTTTTTTATAATGGAAATGGACGGAATATTTTCCAGAGAGTATGCGCATGAACTTGGAATGTGAAATTATTTCCTTTCGTTTATCCGGAAAAAATGTTCGTCTGCGGGGGAGTGGAGATGAATCTGTTGAATTGCCCGAAATGCGGCAAATTATTTGTGCAAAACGCCGGCCAGGAACTTTGCCGGGAATGCTTTTTGGAAGAGGAAGAGGCCTTCCAAAAAGTCAACAATTTTCTTCGCGACCGGAAAAACCGGATGGCTACGATGATGGATATCATTGAAAACACGGGTGTAAGCCAGGATCTCATCATCAAATTTATCCGGAAAGGGCGGATTCAGGTCATCCATTTTCCCAACCTGGCCTATCCTTGCAGCCGCTGCGGAAAATTGATCAGGAAAGGGAACCTGTGCGAGGATTGCATAAACGAGCTGCGCAATGATTTGGAAGTTTTTGAGAAGGAACGGGAGCGGCAGGAAAAGCTGCATCTGAACACCTACTATATTAACAGGGGACCGGAAAACATGAAAAAATAACGGGGACGGCGTCGGCGGGATCTGGCCTTCGAAAGATCATTGGCGGTTTTGCGGAAGACCGGTTGAAAGCGATTCCGAAGCCGCCTTTTATTTTTGGGGGGCCTGCGGGGCCCCGGGAAATTCCTGTCCGCCGGGCCTCGATTTCAAAAGAATCCCGGTTTTAAAAAGCCCGCCGGCAGGCCTCCGCTGCGGCATTCGGATCCTGACGGCGAAGTCCGAACGGGAATTCACATGGCGCAGCCAGAGGAAATCCGAAACGGAGGATGACCTTCCTGCCAAAACGGGCCCTTGCAGCACCCCCTTCTTCCGGGCCGGGAAGGATTCGCCCGCGGGCGGGCCGGTTGAAATCGGAAGAAAAGAACCATTAAACATTGGGATGATGATGACGATATATATGCTAGATGAACGGAGCGGAAATGAAAGAGAGGGTTGGATATGAAAATCGATCCATTCGGTCCGACCGGAATTCACCCTTACAAACAGCCTTATCCCAGGGCCTTATCGGCCAATCATAAAAAAACGAAGGACCGGCTGGAAATCTCCAGCGAAGCGATAAAGCTGCAGCAACACTCCTCGGTGATCGCCGACCGGAAAAAGAAGGTTTCCGAAATCAGGAGCCAAATCGAGAGCGGGACGTACAAGATCGATGAAAAGGAACTGGCCAAGGCGATCTTTCGTTATTATTTCGGCGATCGCTGAGCCGATCAACATTTTCCCGGGAGGTGAAGGGGATGGACGTGCAAGGGATCATCGACATATTGGCCAAACAAACGAGGATCTATGAAAAACTTTTCCAGCTGGCGAAGGAAAAAACGGAAGCCATCAAAGTGAACGATATCGATACCCTCAACCGGATCACCGAACAGGAACAAGTCCATGTGGCCGAGCTGCAACGATTGGAATCGGAACGGGCGGGACAGATGGAAAAGACGGCCGGAGGAAACGGTTCCCTGACGCTGTCGGAATTGTTGCAAAAGGCGGATGAAAAGGACTTGCTGCAAAAGACGGCGGAGGAATTAACCGACATTTTGAAGAAATTGAAAGAAGCGAATGAATTGAACCAGGAGCTTTTGTATCATTCCTTGCAGTTCATCCACTTTTCGTTAAGCCTCATCCAGCCGGGCGAACCGGCATCCGGATACGGTCCGGGAGGGAACCATAAGGCGCCCGAAAGACGGCAAAGCAAACCGTTGCTCAACACGAAAGTGTAAATGATCAGGAACGGAGGAAAAGGAAGATGATTCCCACATTCCACGGTTTAGAGACGGCAAAAAGGGGAATTTCGACCCAGCAATCCGCTTTATTTACCGTCGCCCATAATATCGCCAATGCCAATACCGTCGGTTATTCGAGGCAGCGGGTAAGTTTCACCCCGACGAATCCTTATCCGGGAACCGGGCTCAACCGGCCGGAGATCCCCGGGCAAATCGGGACGGGGGTAACGGCGGGAAAAATCGAAAGGATCCGCGACGCCTTCCTCGATCGCCAATACCGCCTGGAATCCAATAAACTCGGCTATTACGCCACGCTGGCGGATTCTTTGGGAAAAATTGAGGAGATCATGAACGAGCCGTCGGAAAGCGGCCTCCATTCGGTGATGGAGAAGTTCTGGAAGGCCCTGCAGGATTTGGCGAACCATACGGAGAACACCGGCGCCCGCGAAGTCGTTGCCTCCACCGGGGAGATGCTCGCGGAAACGATCAACTACTATTACAATTCTTTGGTCCGGATGAAAAATGAAATCGGAAATCAAATCTCCGTCAAAACGAAGGAAATCAATACCCTCCTTTCCCAAATCGATCAGCTGAACAAACAGATCGCAAGCATCGAGCCGAGCGGCCAGTTGCCCAACGATCTGTATGACCGCCGGGATTTGCTCGTTGACCAGCTTTCTTCCTTGGTCAACATCAAAGTGAAGACCGTCGTTCCGAAAAATTACGGAAAGGCCGATCCTTCGGCGGTCGGGGTCTATCAAATCGAACTCGTCAAAAACGACGGTTCTTCCTACGCGCCGCCGGTTTATCTCATCCACGCCGACCCGGCTTCCGGCAGGACCGCCGTCAATGAGGTCAAGGTGCTGGATGAAAACGGGCAGTCCGAATCCCTGTCGGGAAGCGTGCAGACGGTCATGGTCGGGGAGCAAAGTTTGCCGGATTTCTCCTTCCTTGGGGAATTGGGGGCCTTGATCGAGAGCTTCGGCTATCAGGACAGCGGCCAAGTGAAAGGGATTTATCCGGAAATGATTCAAAAACTGCACAATTTCACTTTGGCCTTCGCCAATGAATTCAATGCCGTCCATCAGGCCGGATACAGCTTGGGAGGAACCGCCCCGTCCGGTCTGGACTTCTTTGTATTCGACAGCGCCAATCCGGCGGGAACGATCCGGGTCAGCCAAACGATCTTGGATGATACGGGCAAAATCGCCGCCGGGCTGAATTCCGGCGATTCCGGGGACAACGGGAACGCCGCCCTCCTTGCGGCCATCAAATCGAAGAACTTTAGCGATTATATTACGAAGGCCCAACTGCCTCCCAACATGAATGGAACCATCGATTCCTATTATGCCGGCATCATCGGCAAATTGGGCGTCGATGCCCAAAACGCCATAAAAGACCGGGACAACGTCCAGGTCTTGGTCGATTCGGTCGATTACAACCGGAAATCGATCAGCTCCGTTTCCCTGGATGAGGAAATGACGAACATGATCACGTTCCAGCATGCCTATAACGCTTCGGCAAGGATCATCACGGTCATTGACGAAATGATCGATAAAATCATCAACGGCATGGGCATCGTGGGACGCTGATGAAAGGAAAATAAAAGGCAGTCCTGGCGGCGGGCGCACATCGCCGCCCGCCGGAAGGGGCGATAAGGATTTTCAGAGAATTCGAGGATCAAGGTGGTGAACGCGATGCGGGTAACCCAATCCATGTTATCCCATAATATGATCCGGAACCTGTCGACGAGCTATAAGCGACTGGAAAAACTGCAAAATCAGCTGCTGACCCAGAAGAAAATTACCCGTCCGTCCGACGACCCGGTCGTGGCGATGCTCGGTTTGAGCTACCGGACGGATGTGAACCGTATTGAGCAGTATCAAAGAAACATCGGCGAGGTTACCAACTGGTTGGACACGACCGATGCCGCCCTGGAAGAGGCCGTCCAGGTGCTGCAGCGAATCCGGGAACTGACGGTGCAGGCGGCCAACGGGACGTATGAAGAAAATCAAAGGGGCTTCATCGGGAAAGAGATCGAGCAGCTGAAGGAGCAGCTCTTGCTGATCGGGGACACGGATATCGCCGGAAAATATATTTTTAACGGATCGAAAACAAATGTGCGGCCGAACGGGACGTTTGCGACGGGGGATATTGAAATTGAAGTCTTTAACGGCATCCGGATGAAGGTGAACACGGATGGGCAGGCCCTTTTCGGGGATCTGTTCACCGGCACGGGCGTCCTTCAACGGCTGATCAATGATCTGAACGATCCCGCGGTTCCGGACGACCAGCTGGACGACTATATCGGTGAGGTCCAATCGGTCATCGACCGTTTCCTGGCGGAGCGGGCCAACATCGGCGCCAAGCAAAACCGCGTCGAGCTGATGAAGGATCGCTTGTCGAAGCAGGAGGTCTTCGCCAAGGACGTTTTGTCCGCGAACGAAGATGTGGACGTGGAAAAGGTGATCGTGGAACTGACGACCCAGGAATCCGTCCATCGGGCGGCCCTTGCCGTCGGTGCCCGCATCATCCAGCCGACCCTCGTCGATTTCCTGAATTAAGCTATTCCATCGCGGATAGCTTTTTTCTTTATGTGCCTGTCCCGATTTTTTGCTTGCAGGGGCAAAATATTTGTGGTCAAAGGTGCCTGATAAACCCCGCGCCGTGGTTTAAGGCCCCCTTTTTATCCCGCCGGTCGAGGGAACCGAATGGAAGCGCGGCGGCTGAAAAGGGCATGGGAGTGCGGGCGATTGGTTTGACTGAATTTTTTCCCGCCGCAGGATGATCGGCAAAAAAAGAGAAGGCTCAGAAAATAAAAGTTCCCACGGACTTGCCAGAAGGAAGGCCTTCTCTTGCGCAAGATTCATCAAAATTTTTTTCAAGGATTTCGCGAATGCGATTGACCGCTTTTCATTTTTCATGATCCGTGACACAATGAACGGGAGGGAAAGGGATGCGGCTTCCGCAAATCCGGATGGAATCCGTGATGGCCAGGATCGGCCTGGTGCGGGAAAAACCGGTCCAGTCCATCGAACAGCCGAAGGCGATCGTTACGATCCGGCAGCCGAAAGCCATCTTGGAAATCGAAACGGAAAAGGGAAAACTCGTCATCGATCAAACGCAGGCTTGGGAAGACCGGAATTTGCAAAATATTTTGCGGACGAACGAAATGTATGTGGAGAAAGCCTATCAGGAATGGCTGAAAAACATCGCCCGAAGAAGGGATCAGGGCGATGAACTGATGCGGATCGAAAACGGGGGAAATCCGATCGCCAGACAGGCGGTCGAAAACAGCGAAGGGGAGGAAAAACGGTTCAATGTCGGCTGGGTGCCTTCCTTTTTCAGCGTCAAATTCCATTATAAACCGGCGAAGGTGCATATCCGTGCCGTGCCGCAAAAGCCGGTGATCGAGGCGCTGCCGCGAAAACCCGTTCATACGTACATCCCGGGAGAGGTCCGCGTGTATATGGAGCGCTGGCCTTCGTTAAAAATTGATTTCGTCCATCTGTTCGACGAAAAGGTATAGAGGGTGAAACCCATGAAAATTAAAACGAAATACTTTGACGAAATAGACATTGATGAAAAGGATATGATCACTTTTGAAAACGGGATCCCCGGATTTTGGGAAGAAACGAGGTTTGTGATTCTCCCGTTTACGGACGACGGGCTTTTTGAAATCATGCAATCGGTCGCGACGCCGGAACTCGCCTTTGTCATCACCGATCCTTTCTTCTTTTTTAAAGACTATGCGTTTGATTTGGAAGATGCGGCGGCGGAACAGCTGGGGATCGAAAGGCCGGAAGACGTAAAGGTTTCCGTGATCCTGACGGTCCATGATCCCTTCGAAAACACGACCGCTAACCTGCAGGCTCCCGTCGTCATCAACCGGAAAAACCGCAAGGCGAAACAGGTCGTTTTGAACAATGTCCCCTATACCACCAAGCATCCGCTGTTTCCGAAAAAGGGTGCCGATGCCGGCGGAGGGGTGAAATGATGCTCGTATTAACCAGAAAAAACGGCCAATCGATCCAGATCGGGGAAAACATCCGCATTACTATCCTGGACGTCCAAGGGGAACAGGTAAAAATCGGCATCGAGGCGCCGAAATCGCTGGAGATCTACCGGAGTGAAATTTACGAACAGATTCAAGCGGAAAACCGGCTGGCGGGCAGCCTTACCCCAGGCCTTTTGGACCTGGTAAAAAAGTCCTATAAAAATTAAAAAATTTGTCTGTTTCCATTAAAACTTTTCCCTCGCTTTCCGATATAAAGGATGCAACGGTTTACGAGGGCGGCCGACCTCAAAACCCGTTTACCAAAGCGTTCACAAGGATGTGAACAAAAAAATTCAAGGAGGAATCGGTAATGAGAATCAACCATAACATTTCGGCGTTGAACACCTATCGCCAACTCTCTTTCAACAACACCCAAACGGCGAAAAACCTTGAAAAACTTTCTTCCGGTTACCGGATCAACCGCGCCGGCGACGACGCCGCTGGTCTCGCCATCTCTGAAAAAATGCGCGGGCAAATCCGCGGCCTGGAAATGGCGACGAAAAACGCCCAAGACGGCATCAGCCTGATCCAAACGGCGGAAGGCGCTTTGAATGAAACCCACGCGATCCTGCAACGGATTCGTGAACTGGCCGTGCAAGCCGCCAACGACACGAACACCGACAACGACCGTAAGGAACTGCAAAAAGAAGTGGACCAATTGATTGCAGAAATCGACCGCATCGCCGATACGACCCAATTTAACACCAAAAATCTGTTGAACGGCTCAGGAACCGGAATAGTATTCCATATCGGAGCGAATAGCGCCCAAAGTGTGACTTTGGATATTTCTAGCATGAAAGCCAAAGCTTTAGGTTTGCAAACGAGCGGCGCCAGCGGCCTTCAAAACTTAAAAATTGATACTCAAGCAGATGCTGATGCTGCGATCTCAACCATTGACACCGCTATTGACACAGTTTCTTCCGAACGGGCGAAACTCGGGGCCATGCAAAACCGTCTGGAACACACCATCAATAATTTGGGCACAGCCGCTGAAAACTTGACGGCTGCCGAATCCCGGATCCGTGACGTGGATATGGCAAAAGAAATGATGGAATTCACCAAGAACAGCATCCTGACCCAAGCCGCGCAAGCGATGCTGGCCCAAGCCAACCAATTGCCCCAAGGCGTCCTGCAATTGTTGCGCTAATCGGCAAACGAGAGACTTCGAAGTCAATTCTTCGGAGTCTCTTTTTCTTTGCTTGCGGATGTAACGCCGGCCTGCGGGGGAATTTACAGGTCCGGCATAGGCGCAGATCTGCGGATGGGACCGGGCGGGAGCAGCCGCTTTCCCGAATCATACCAATGACTGGGACGGCCGTGAAACAACGGCCGCTTTTTCATGGAAGGGAAATTGGAAATTTTCAAAGTATGAGTAAAATATTTGTGGGCAAAATTTAGCCCTTCAATAGGTGAGCGATCGAAGACGCCCTTTTCAAGTAGGTGTGCGATCGAAGACGCTCATCCAATGAAGGGGGAACCCTGCATAAGCGAGTCGGGTAAAGAAGAATTCATGAAAAAGGGGCTGACTTGGCAGAATAAATAAGACAACTGAAGGAGCAAAAACCATGGAGTATCAAGAATATCCGGATATCCAAACGATTGAAAAGATTGCTTGGAAGGAAATGGCGGGGATTTTTTCAACCATCATGAAAAGAAAACGGATTTCTCCGCATCATTATATTCACTGTACCTTTTCTGTTTTTTGTTAACCTGTTAGTGGCATCGATGTTGGACAAACGGCAGCGGATGTCGGACACGGGAAAGGATGATGGACATTTTTTGCCCGATGATGGACGTTTTTTCCCGGATGATGGACATTTTTTCTGTGATGTTGGACAAATTTTTTTCCATGTTGGACAAAAAATTTCAAATGATGGACATTTTTTTGAAAATGTTGGACAGTCCCATGCGGTGTTGGACGTTTTTTCTCAGATGTTGGACGATCCGGTTATAATGTTGGACAGTCAGCCGGGAAAGGCGGACGGAATGTTGAACGAATTCCTCCAGATGTTGAACAAAAAGGATCCATTCTTGAACATTTGGCAAAAAATGTCGAACATTGTGCTTTGGATGTGGAACGATCCGGAGATGAAGAATAGAAAAATATCGAACATTCCGGTCCGGGAATCCATGAATATTGAAATGTAGAACAATAAAACTTCCTTGTTGGTCGAAACCATGTAATTTGAACAATAGACCTTCCGGTCCATGGCCAGCCGGAAATGTCGGTTCCCCGGACATCCGTCTTACTCGCGGATGTCCCTGGAAATGATCAATTGCGGGGAGCCGACCGGCCGGACATAGGCGCCGGTAAAAAATTGCCGACATGCGCTTGACTCAATCGTTGGAAGACCAAGGGATTGACACCACCGGAATGCGTCCGATGGGAAGCGCGAAAGGAACGATGAGCGTGTTTGCCAAAAGGCTGAAAAATGGTCGCAGCTGGGTGGAAAAGGGGCAAGTGCCATGTTCACCGGAATGGTGGCCTATTTGGATCAATTGGCATGAATAACGCTGTTTGGAAGAGTGGAAAGATGGACAGAAAGCGAGGAAGAAAAGAACCTGCCGAAACATTTTCTTGAAAAGGTGGAGAAGTCACAAGAGACAACCTCACGATCTTAAAAAACAAGGCAGATACGCCCACATATAAAGCGCTGAAAGCACTGTCCGGTTTTTAAAAACGCGGAATATTGACCAAGGAGAGAACCCTGAACGTTTGTATCCGTTTTATATTCCCGGCACGGGGTTAAAAAAATGCCCACATACGCTTGACTCAAACATTTTCAAAAAACGGATTGACAGTGAGAATTATTCTCATTATCATTATAAATGAGAATGGTTCTCATTTTTATTTGCCGACATTTCTTCCGGAAGAAAGCGAACGAAGCCTATGAACAAAATCGTTTTGCTCCTTTCGATGCTGATCTTGTCCGCCGCCTCGCTTTTTATCGGCGTGTCGGATGTCGGCATCAAGGATGTCTTTCATTTGTCGGGGGAACAAAAGGAAATCTTGCTGATCAGCCGCCTTCCCCGTCTGCTGAGCATTGTCGTCGCCGGCGCAGGCTTGAGCATCGCCGGCCTCATCATGCAGCAATTGAGCAGGAACAAATTCGTGTCTCCGACGACGGCGGGAACGATGGATTTTGCCAAATTGGGGATCTTGATCGCTTTGCTGGTCTTTTCCCGATCCGGCCCTTTTTTAAAAATGGCGGTCGCCTTTCTGTTCGCCCTTTTGGGCACCTACTTGTTCATGAAAATCGTGGACAATATCAAGTTCAAAGATCCCGTTTTCATCCCCCTCGTCGGGCTGATGCTGGGGAACATCGTCAGTTCCATCTCCACCTTCTTTGCCTACCGGTATGATTTGATCCAAAATATTTCATCTTGGCTGATCGGCGATTTTTCCAACGTGATCAAAAGCAGATACGAACTGATTTTCATCAGCGTGCCCCTGGTCATGCTCGCCTATTTGTATGCGAACCGTTTTACGATCGCCGGCATGGGGGAAGACTTTTCCAAAAACCTTGGCTTAAACTACAAAAACGTTGTCCGTCTCGGATTGGTGATCGTCGCTTTCATTACATCGTCGGTCATTATCACCGTCGGCGTCATTCCGTTTTTGGGCCTCATCGTTCCGAACTTGGTTTCCATCTACCGCGGCGACCATTTGAAACGAAGCCTGCCCGAAACGGCGTTATTCGGATCCGTGTTTCTATTGGCCTGCGACATCCTGGGGAGATTAATCATCTATCCCTATGAAATTCCGATTCATTTGACGGTTGGCGTGATCGGCAGCGGCATCTTCATCTATTTGCTGTTAAGGAGTAAAAGGAATGAAGCGGCTTAAAGGAAAAATCTGGCTGTTGGTTTTCTTGGCCGTCCTCCTCATCGCCCTGTTCCTCTTTTCCGGTTTGTCAGGGAATATTTCCTACATCCTGCCGCGGCGGGCCATGAAGATCGCGGCCATCATCCTCACGGGTGCTGCCGTCGCCTTTTCAACCGTCGTTTTCCAAACGATTACCCAAAACCGGATTTTGACGCCGAGCATCATGGGATTGGATGACTTGTACGTGTTATTGAACACGGTCATCATCTTTCTTTTCGGTTCGACCCGGCTTACGATGATGGACCGGAACATTCAGTTTCTCCTCAATGCCGGCATCATGATTCTGTTTTCCGTCCTGATGTACCATTTCCTTTTTAAAAGGGAACAAAATATTTATTTCTTATTGCTCATCGGGTTCGTCGTCGGCACCTTTTTCGAAAGCTTCTCTTCCTTCATGCAGGTGCTGATCGATCCGAATGAATTCCAAATCGTTCAAGACCGGATGTTCGCTTCCTTCAACAACCTTAACATCGACGTGCTTTATCTCGCCTCTGCGCTGTTTGCGGCGGCCGCCCTTTTCTCTGTCCGGGATTTGAAATATTTGGATGTCATGGCTTTGGGCCGCGACCATGCGATCAATTTGGGCGTCGATTTTGATGTGGCGGCCAGACGGTTCATGGTCATTGTGGCGGTTTTGACGAGCATTTCCACGGCCCTGGCCGGGCCCGTCACCTTTCTCGGTCTGCTCGTCGCAAACCTCTCCTATGAATATTTAAAAACCTATCGTCATCGGGAATTAATCTTGGGGGCGATCCTCATCAGCATCATCGCCCTCGTCGGCGGGCAATGGATCGTCGAGCGCGTTTTCGCCTTTTCCACCACTTTGAGCGTTATCATCAATTTCATCGGCGGCATCTATTTCATCTATCTTTTGCTGAAGGAGAATCGGTCATGGTAGATGTGCGGCATGTAACGAAACGGTTCGGTTCGAAAAAGGTCATTCGCGATGTTTCCGTCCGGATCCGGAAAGGGAAGATCACCTCTTTCATCGGCCCGAACGGCGCCGGAAAAAGCACGTTGCTGTCGATGATCAGCCGCCTCATTTTAAAAGATGAAGGGGAAATCCACATCGACGGCACGGAAATCAGCAAGCGAAAATCCCGGGATTTGGCCAAGAAAATTGCCATTTTGAAACAGGCGAATCACATTCAGTTGCGCTTGACCGTCCGGGAACTCGTTTCCTTCGGCCGCTTCCCTTACTCGCAAGGGCGGCTGACGCAAGAGGATTGGAAAAAAGTCGATCAGGCCATCCGCTATATGGATTTGGAAGAGATACAACACGAATATTTGCAAAATTTGAGCGGCGGCCAGCGGCAGCGCGCCTTCATCGCCATGGTTATCGCGCAGGATACGGATTATATTCTGCTGGATGAACCGTTGAACAATTTGGATATGAAACATTCCGTGCAAATCATGAAAACCTTGCGCCGCCTGGTGGATGAACAGGGGAAAACCGTCATTCTTGTCATCCATGACATCAATTTCGCTTCCATCTATTCCGATTACATCGTCGCCCTGAAAAACGGCGTCATCGTCAAGGAGGGGCCGGCGGACGAGATGATCGACCGCGACATCCTGCGGGAAGTATATGATATGGATATTTCCATCGAAAACTATAAAAACTGCAAGATTTGTTTATATTTTACGTAAAAAAATGGGAGGCAGGTCATGATGAAAAAATACCGTTTCTTTCCGTTCCTTTTCCTTATCGTCCTGGGATTCATGATCACCGGCTGCGGGAAAGCGGATCAGAGTTCTTCCCAAGGCGATGAGAAAAAATCGGAAACGTTAACCATCACCCATCCATTGGGAAAAACGAAGGTGGAAAAAAATCCGGAAAAGATCGTTGTCTTCGACTTCGGCATGTTGGATACGCTGGATCTGATGGGCATCGAAGTAACCGGCGTGCCCCAGGCCAACATCCCCCCCTATCTGGAAAAATATAAGGATAAAAAATATGTGAATGTCGGCAGCTTAAAAGAGCCGGATTTCGAAAAGATTGCGGAAATCGATCCCGATCTGATCATTATCTCCGGCAGGCAGTCCGACTTGTATGAAGAATTTACAAAACTTGGTCCGACCGTCTACATGGGCCTGGATACGTCCCGGTACCTCGATTCCTTTAAAGAAAACGTGCAAACGTTAGGAAAAATTTTCGACAAAGAAGCGTTTGTCAATGATGAAATCGCCAAGATCGAAGAAAAAATCGCCCAGGTGAAAAAGAAGGCGGAAGAGGCCAATAAAAACGCGTTGATCCTTTTGGCCAATGAAGGAAAAGTGAGCGCGTTCGGACCGGGTTCCCGTTTCGGTTTGATCCACGATGTCCTCGGCTTTAAGCCCGTCGACCCGAATATCGAAGTATCCACCCACGGCCAAAGCGTTTCCTTCGAATACATTTTGGAAAAAAATCCGGATTACTTGTTCGTCGTCGACCGGACGGCCGTGGTCGGCGGAAAAACGAACGCGAAAGATACGGTGGAAAATGAATTGGTGAAAAAGACGAAAGCCTATCAGGAAGGCCATATCGTATATTTGGATCCGAACTTTTGGTACTTGTCCGGCGGCGGGTTAGTCTCCGTCCGGGAAATGATCGAGGAGGTCGAAAACAGCCTTCCGTAAACTTAGTGAGAATCATTTGCGGCGGATCGGCGATGCGAGAACGCATGAAACCGCCGAAAACTAAGGATTCGCTGTCGTACGAAACGTTTTCTGTCGAACCGACGCGGAAGAAAAGCCCGGAAAATGAAAGGCAAGGGGCGAACCGCGGGCCGGGGAAGCCGGCCCTGCCCATGGCTTGCATGAAGGGAAATTCAGGCTGCTTTTGCTTACAAAGCAGCCCATTTTTTTATCTCCGCAAGGATAGGGAACGGCGGGCGGAAAAGCTCTTCCCTTGCATTGCGTCGACCGGGAAAAGGAAAGGAGCTCCCGTTGGGAGGCGAATCCGAATGGCATCTTGCAGAACCCCGGCTGAAGGAACGGCCTCCGGGGCGTGCCGCCGATGAATCCGACCGGATGGGGCGGAAGCCCGGACAGGGGAGCAGGAATCCGGACCACAAAGAAGGAAACGGGCAAATTGTTCGACCGGGTCCTTACGCTTTGGCGATCTGCCGCCGATAAGCGGGAGACAGCGGGAGGCAAAGGCCGGGTTCGGTACGGGAAACCGGCCTCTCGGATCTTTTTCGGATGAATCCGGGAAAGGAGGGACGCCTTAGCCGGGAAAAATGGCGGAAAGCGCAATGTGCCTCCCGCCGGCCGGACCGGGCATCCCTGAAATCGAATCTTTAAAATCGGCGGATCCGGACGATATAATTAGTAAAAAGGAACTGTAAGGAGCATGGCGATGCAATTCATCTTTCAGGATCAAGCGATTCATCTGCCGGAAAGGGATCCCGGCGCCGTCCGTCAATTCATGGAGCAAATCAATAAGGCCTTAAATGAAAACGGATTGGTATTCAGCCATTTTCTCGTCAGCGGGATGCCTTACTACGGGGATATCTATTCGTTGGTTGACGAATATTGGAATAAAGAGCTGCCTGTCGAGATCGTGGGGATTACAGAAGAAGAATGGCTATCGGAAGCGAAAAGGGAAATCCTCGGCTACGTCGGCCGGGCGGCAGGGATTTTGCAAGAGCTTTCGCAAACCCTCTATTCCGGCGAATCCTCCCCTGCCGTATGGCGGCAGATGAGCGATCTGTCCGAAGGGATGGAGTATTTGCTGAAAATCTTTTCCAAAACGAGGATTTTGTCCAATCCGGATCCGATCATAAGCGGCATCCAATCGGTTTCGGGCCAGCTGGTTCAAGCGCTGGAAGCCCGGGACCTTGTCCTTTTGGCCGACTTGATCACCTATGAAATTTTGCCCCTGTTTCAGCAAATCAAGGAACGTTTGACAGCAGAGGAAGGTACCGATGTTAACGGATAACCGGGTCTTTTTGAAGGAGAAAGCGAGCGGAATTTTAGAGCGCCTCGATGCCGTTTTCGATTCCGGACGGGTGGGCTGCGTCGAGGCAAAAAACGGGCAAAAGACGCTGCAAATCGAAAAAAACGGGCGGATGCTTCTGGTTCACAGCGGCTATGATCCCGGGAAGGAAGCCGCTATGATTATGGAAAGATTGAGGGGGAAACTGAAAGAAAAAGAGCCGGTCATTTTTATCGGCTTCGGCTTGGGCTATCATATCGACGCGATCGCCGAAAGGTTGTCGCCCCCCTGGTTTTCGGTCATCGAATTTTCTCCGGAAGTCTTAAAAGCGGCTTTATCCGTTTATGACATAAAAAAAAGGAAATTTTTCAAAGGGTTGAAGCATCTCCATTTGATCGAGAACGAGGAACAGATTTTGCCCGCCATCGTCCAAGATGTGGACGACGTCAACCGCCCGCCGCAGCTCGTCATATTGCCGAGCTACGAAAGGATTTTTAAAGAGGAGGTCGCCCGATACTTATCCGGGTTTCAGCAATATTTGAAAGAGAAAAAATCCCGGTATGTGACGACCCTCCATTTCGAAAAAAGGTGGATAATCAACAGTCTGCAAAATTTCCCCTCTTTGTTGAAGACGCCGAATCTGCTGGCGGATTTTGACCGTTCCCTTTTCGAGAACAAGCCTGCCGTCCTGGTTGCGGCCGGACCATCGCTAAATGAAGAATTCGACCACCTGAAAAGGATCAAAGAGGACCGATCCGCCTACATCTTTTCCGTCGGGTCGGCCATCAACGCCCTGATCGAGCACGGCATCTATCCCCATGCCGCCTTTACCTACGATCCGACGCCCCATAATCAATTCGTTTTTCAAAAATTGAAAGAAAAGGGGATTACAGAGATCCCGTTGGTGTTCGGTTCGAGCGTCGGCTTCGAAACGCTGAAGGATTATCCCGGGAAGATGGCCCATTTCATCACGAGCCAGGACTGGCTTTCCGCCTACACGCTGAAACACCGGGAACTTGCCGATATCGATATCGCGATGGATTCGCCCTCCATTGCCATCATCACCTTGCAGATTTTGGACCGGTTAAACTGCAACCCCATCCTTTTAGTGGGGCAAAATTTTTCCTTCCGCGAACGGAAACGCTATGCTTCCGGGATCGAATATGATATGGTTGACAGCGAACTGGGCGAGAAAGAAATGGAAGGGACCTTTGAAACCGAATCTGTCGACGGCGGAAAAGTGCTGACCAACGAAGGGTACATGCAAATGAAAAAATCGATGGAATACGTCCTCGAAGGGATGATAGGGAAGACGGTCTACAATACGACGAAAAAGGGGGCGAAAATCGAGCATACGATTTACCGGGAATTATCCTCCCTCGTTGACGAACTGCCGAAAAACGGGATCGTGCTGCCCTGGTTCACCGACGAGCGGCCGAATTACGATCTTGCCTTCATCGAAGAAAAATGGAAAACCATCGTCTCCGAATCGGAAAGCATCGGAGAAAAGATTGATGAGATCCGAAAAATGACGGCAAAAATCGAGCAAACGCTGCAAATGCGCAAACTGCACAAAATGGAGCATTTGTATCAGTCGCTGGAAGGAAAGGTCAACGGCTTGCAGAACACCCTCGTCTACAAAATCTTCCTTCGTTCGATGACCCAATTTGAAACGGAAATTGCCTCCAAGGAAATTGCCGCCGTCCGGAACAGCGAGGATGCCATAAAAAAAGGGCAAACGGTCGTGAAGGAATACCGGCGGCTGGTGGACGCATGGGAAGCCGCCTTCCGGACGGTCAAGGAGGAAATCAAGAAGATCGGCGGCGAGGTATTGGCCGAAGTCCAAAAAGTCGGGTAAAATGAAGCGGATGCCGAAGGATTTGGAATGGCCGGAGCCCAGCAGGATTTAAGATTTTTCACATCCTGTTGAACTCCTCCGGTATCAGGTGAACGGCTTGGCCTTTATCAACAACAATTGGCAAGGAAGGATCAGACATGGAATTGGACGGAAAAGTGGTTTTGGTAACCGGCGGCACCGGTTCCTTCGGGAAAAAATTCGTGAAAAAAATATTGGAATACGACATCAAAAAGGTGATCGTATTCAGCCGGGATGAACTGAAACAATATGAAATGGCCCAGGAATTTAAGGATCCCCGCATCCGTTTCTTTATCGGGGATGTCCGGGATAAAGACCGGCTGTACCGGGCCTTTGACGGGGTGGACATCGTCGTCCACGCGGCGGCCATGAAGCAGGTGCCCGCCTGCGAATACAACCCCTTCGAAGCCATTAAAACCAATATTTACGGCGCACAAAACGTCATTGAAGCCGCCATCGATCGGGGCGTCCGGCGGGTCATCGCCCTGAGCACGGACAAGGCCTGCAGTCCCGTCAACCTTTACGGGGCTACGAAGCTGGCTTCGGACAAACTGTTTGTCGCCGCCAACTCCTATGTGGGCGGAAAAGAAACCCGGTTTTCGGTGGTCCGCTACGGAAATGTGGCCGGAAGCCGGGGGAGCGTCGTCCCCTTCTTCAAAAAAATCCGCCATACCGGCAAATTGCCGATCACCGACGAAAGGATGACCCGTTTCTGGATCACCCTGGACCAGGGCGTCCAATTCGTCATCGACAGCCTGCGGCGCATGCGGGGCGGGGAGATCTTTGTGCCGAAGATCCCGAGCATGCGGGTGCTCGATTTGGCGGAGGCGATCGCGCCGGAATGCGAAATCGAGATCGTCGGCATCCGGCCGGGAGAAAAGCTGCATGAAGCGATGATCTCCGAGGACGATGCCCGCCACACGCTGGAATTTGACACTTATTATGTGATTCAGCCGGAATTTCCCTGGTGGTCCAAGGAAGGGCTCGAGGGCGGAAAACCGTTGCCGGAAGGGTTTAAATACACCAGCGACACCAACACCCAATGGCTGACGGTGGAACAATTGCGCAAACTGGTGGAAGAAATATAGGTGTGCATCTGTTTTTTCCGTTTGGGGAGATGAAGAGATGGAACGGACAACATTCCGGCCGGTCAGGGAGAGCTATTTGCCCTATGGCCGGCAATGGATCGACGAGGAGGATATCGAAGCGGTCGTCAAGGCATTGAAGGGGGATTTTCTCACGACCGGTCCCTACGTTTCCCGTTTTGAACGGGCGATCGCCGACTACGTCGGGGCAAAATACGCCGTCGCTTTTTCCAACGGCACCGCGGCGCTGCACGGCGCCTGTTTTGCGGCGGGGATCGGGGAGGGAGACGAGGTCATCACCACCCCGATGACCTTTGCCGCCAGCGCAAATTGCGTCCTTTACCGGGGCGGTGTCCCCGTTTTCGCCGATATCGATGAGAAGACGTACAATATCGATCCCCAAAGCGTGGAAGAAAAGATCACGGAACGGACGAAAGCGATCATCCCGGTGGATTTCGCCGGACAGCCCGCCGATTTGGATCCGATTTTGGAAATCGCCGAAAAGCATCGCCTCGTCGTCATTGAAGATGCGGCCCACGCCCTGGGAGCGGTGTACAAGGGGAGAAAAGTCGGATCGATCAGCGATATGACGATGTTCAGCTTCCATCCGGTAAAACTGATCACGACGGGGGAAGGCGGAATCATTGTCACGAATAACGAAGAATACTACGAAAGGCTGCTCCAGTTCCGGACCCACGGGATCACCCGGGACCGGAGCAGGATGGCCGAAGACCACGGCCCGTGGTATTATGAGATGCAATTCCTCGGTTACAATTACCGCTTGACCGATATTCAGGCGGCATTGGGGCTCAGCCAGCTGAAAAAGATCGAAAAGTTCCTGGAGTTGCGGCGCCGGTATGCGGCCATGTACAATGATGCGTTCAAGGGGATGGATGAGCTCATCCTCCCGCATCAGCCGGAATGGGCCGAATCCGGCTGGCATCTGTATGTGATCCGGCTGAGACCGAAAAAACTCGCCGCATCCCGAAGGGAAATCTTTGAAGCGTTGCAACGGCAAAATATCGGGGTGAATGTCCATTACATCCCCGTTCATTATCAGCCGTATTACCGGAAGCTGGGGTATGACAAAGGGATCTGCCCGAAAGCGGAAAGGGTGTACGAAGAAATCCTCACCCTGCCCCTCTTTCCGGCCATGTCTGAGCAGGACGTCCGCGATGTCATCGAGGCGGTGAAAAGAACCGTCGGCCAATACCGGAAATAGGATGATGCGAAGGTGAAAGTCACGGCGATTATTCAAGCCCGCACCGGTTCCACCCGGCTCCCCGGGAAGGTGTTGAAGAAAGTGCTGGGGAAACCGCTGCTGGAATATCAGGTGGAAAGGGTAAAAAGGGCGAAGACGGTGGAGGCGGTCGTCGTCGCCACGACGGATAATGAACGGGATGACCCCATCGTCCGGCTTTGCCGGGAACTTTCCGTTCCCGTGTACCGCGGGCCGGAAGAAGACGTCTTGGCCCGTTATTATGAAGCGGCCGTCCGCTTTCATGCGGATCCCGTCGTCCGCCTGACGGCGGATTGCCCCATCATCGACCCGGCGGTCATCGACCGGGTGGTCGCCTGCTATGTACGGAATCAAGGGAAGTATGATTATGTGTCAAACACTTTGGAGCGGACCTATCCGCGGGGGATGGACACGGAAGTGGTCTCCTTCCGGGCGTTGAAACGGGCCTTTGAAGAGGCGAAGGATCCGGCCTCCCGGGAACATGTCACCGCCTATATTTATCGGCACCCGGACCGGTTCCGGATCGGGAATGTTTCCCATCCGGCGGATGAAAGCCGCCACCGGTGGACGGTGGACACCGGGGAAGATTTTCTGCTCATTCAAAAGATCATCGAAAGACTGTATCCGGAAAATCCGTTGTTTACCATGGACGATGTCCTCCGGGTTTTAAGGGAAAACCCGGAATGGGCGGAAATAAACGCCCATGTCGAACAAAAGAAACTGTAGGTTGTGTTTTCCATGAAGATCGTCTTTCGCGTGGATTCATCCTTCACCATCGGTACGGGGCATGTCATGCGGTGTTTAACGCTGGCCGGCCAATTGCGACAGAGGAAAGCCGACAGCTTTTTTGTATGCAGGGAAATGGAGGGAAACGTCATTTCCCTGATCCGGGAACAGCATTTTCCCGTTTTCACCCTGCCGGAAGTGGAAGACCGTCGGGTTCTCCAATGGTATGAAAGGAACTGGGAACGGGATGCCCGGGAAACCTTGTCCCTTTTGGAGCGGCATCTGGATTCGGCGGATTTTCTTGTCGTCGACCATTACGGCTTGGACGAAAAATGGGAATCCCGGATGAAGCCCTTCGCAAAGAAACTGATGGTGATCGATGATCTGGCCAACCGCAGGCATGACTGCGACATTCTCCTGGATCAGAATTATGTTTTTCGGTATCGGGAAAGGTACAAGGATTTGGTTCCGCCGGGATGCCGGCAGCTTTTGGGCCCCGGATACGCCTTGCTGCGGGAGGAATTTTTCCGTGCCCCCCGTAGGGTCCGTAACGGAGAAATCCGCAACATCCTTGTGTTTTTTGGCGGATCGGACCCGACCAACGAAACGGAAAAAGCGCTGGAGGCCCTGGTGCGGCTTGAGGATCCGCCAGCCGTTCATGTGGTGGTGGGGGCCGCCAACCCGAAGAAAAAGCGCATCGAGGAGATTTGCGGCAGCTATCCCCATCTTTTTTTCCATTGTCAAGTATCTAACTTGGCGGAGCTGATGAACGAAGCGGATTTGGCGATCGGAGCGGGGGGAACGGCGACCTGGGAACGCTTGTTTTTGGGGCTCCCCGCTCTGATCGTGGTTGTGGCGGAAAACCAAAGGGAATTGGCGGAAGCCGTCAGCGCGTTCGGGGCGGCCGTGAATCTCGGCTGGAGCCGCGAAGTGACCCCGGAGAAGATCTTTCATGAGATCTCCCGGCTGAGGGAGGATCCCGAAAAAGTCCGGGCGATGGCGGAACGGGCAGGGGAACTTGCCGATCGGGACATGGTCAAGACTTATCCTGTATTGAAGGCGATGATGGGGGAAGGAAGATGAACCTGCTGGCGCGCGCGAGATTGGTGGACATGGATGCTTCCCATCTCGAAATGGTGTTGAACTGGCGGAACCGGGAAGCGATCCGTTCGGTCATGTTCAACGACGGAATCATATCCATGGAAGAGCACAGGAAATGGTTTGAAAAAACGGCGCAGGATCCGCGGACGATCGTAAAAATCTTCGCCTTTGACGATACCCCGATGGGGCTTGTGAATTTTACGGATATCGACAAAAGGAACGGCAAGTGCTATTGGGGATTCTACATCGGCGACCCGGACGCCCCGAAGGGGGCGGGGACGATCATGGGCTACCTGGCGTTAAATTTTATCTTCGGTGAAGCCGGGATCCGGAAATTATGCGCGGAGATTCTCCGTTCCAATGAGCGGAGCCTCCGTTACCACGAGCGGCTGGGGTTCCGGACGGAGGGGATTTTCAAGGAACACGTCCTGAAAAACGGCCGCTATGCGGACGTCGTCGCCATGGCGCTCTTTCAACGGGAGTGGCAGGATAAGCGAAGGGAGATCGAAAAATGGATCGGGGGATTGGGGCTATGAACGAAATCGTCATCGAAGGCAGAAAGATCGGGCCGGGACACAGACCGTTTATCATTGCCGAAATGTCGGGGAACCACAATCAATCGCTGGAACGGGCGCTGGCGATCGTCGAAGCCGCCGCCAAGGCCGGGGCGGACGCCCTGAAGATTCAAACCTATACGGCGGATACGATGACGTTAAATTTGGAAAATCCCGATTTTCGCATTGAGGACAGTGAAAGCTTGTGGAAAGGGAATACCTTGTATCGGCTCTATCAGAAGGCCTATACCCCTTGGGAGTGGCACAAGCCCATCTTTGACCGGGCCCGGGAATTGGGGATGATCCCTTTCAGCACGCCTTTTGACGAAACGGCCGTGGATTTTTTGGAAGAGCTGGATGTGCCGATGTACAAAATCGCCTCGTTTGAAAACACGGATATTCCGCTCATTAAAAAGGTGGCTTCCACGGGGAAGCCGATGATCATTTCCACGGGGATGGCCACCGCCGCCGAACTGGATGAAACGGTCCGGACGGCGAGGGAGGCCGGATGCAAAGATCTCATCCTATTAAAATGCACCAGCACCTATCCGGCCGACCCGGCGGATTCCAACCTGTTGACCATCCCCCATATGAAAGAGCTGTTTGACTGCCAGGTCGGTCTGTCGGATCATACGTTGGGGGTGGGGGTGGCGGTCGCGGCTGTCGCCCTGGGGGCGACGGTCATTGAAAAGCATTTTACCTTATCGCGGGCCGAGGGCGGCGTGGATGCGGCGTTTTCCTTGGAACCGGAAGAAATGAAGGCCCTCGTTCTGGAAACGGAGAGGGCCTGGCGGTCGCTGGGACGGATCCATTACGGTCCGACGGAGAGGGAGCAGGCGTCATTGAAGTTCCGCAGGTCGATTTACGCGGCGGAAGACATCAAGGCGGGGGAAAAATTGACGCGGCAAAACATCCGGGTTATCCGGCCGGGGTACGGCTTGCCCCCGAAATATTATGAAATGCTCCTCGGAAAAGAATTGAAGCGGGATGTGAAAAAAGGAACGCCGTTAAGCTGGGAGCAGCTGTTGTAAGAGCGTTTTTCCGCCTGGGTTTTCCTCTTGATTTTCAGATACAGAAATTTTTTAAAAGCGAAAGGCCAAGCATTTTTCCAGAACTGTTCAGGATTGACGGAATCATTCACTGGCAATTTGTCCCCGGCCGCCGATTCCGGAGGCCGGATGATTTTTAACATGGCGGATCGTCAGAAAACGAAGGTGATCGATTTGAATCAACGGCAAAAAACCATCGTCCTTTTGAATGGCCAAAGCCAATATCATGTGCTCCGGCATTTTATTCAAGATTTGGCGGCGGCTTTCCAACAGCTTGGGTATCATGCGGAGATCGTGGATTTGCTTCGTCCCTCATGGCCGGCTGATTTGGAGAAAACGGTAAAGGAAAGGGATGTCCGCTTCTTTTTGTCCATGAATGCGATGGGCATCGACATAAAAATCGGGGAAACCGCCCTGTATGATTATTTGAACATTCCCCTGTTCGCATTTTTGGTTGATCATCCCATGTATCATCTTAACCGGCTGAACCGGGGCGTGAAAAACCTCATCGTTTCCTGCGTGGACCGAACCCATGTTGATTTTTTAAAAAGGTTTCTCAACGGTGAATATACAAAGGTGTTTATTCCCCATGGCGCCCCTTTCCGTCCCCATCCGGATTCCGGAAGATCCGTAGGAAAGAGGAACATCGATATTTTCTTTGCGGGCACGGTTTTCAATCCCGATTCTTACCGGGAAAAGTGGTCCGCCGGAGGACGATCGATCGCCCGATTGTACGATGAAATCATGGAAAGATATCTGTCGGGCCATGACCGGACGCTGATCATGGCAGCGGAAGACGTCTTTGAGGAACGGGGGATCGATACCGAGTATTTGAACCATTATCGATTCTGGGAGAATTTGGTGTATGTCGATTTGTATGTCCGCAACAAAAGGCGGCTGGATGTGATCCAACGTATATCCAAATTGGGATTGAGAATCGAAATCTTCGGCAACGGCTGGGAGCCCTATTTGGATAGGCATCCTTCCGTCAAATTCTATCCCTCCCTTCCTTTTGAACGGGTCCAAGAAAAAATGGCGGATGCGAAAGTGGTTTTGAATATTTTGCCGAATTTTCACGAAGGCGGACATGAAAGAATCTTTTCCGCCATGTTGAACGGCGCGGTGTGTTTATCCAGCGGCAACAGCTATTTGCGGCGCGAGTTTCGAGAAGGGGAAGACATCCTTTTTTACGCGTTCGGTCAAGATCTGGAGGAAGTGTTAGGGGAATTTTTTAACGATGAGGAAAAAATGCAAAGGATCGCGGACAACGGCAGGAAAAAAGCCATGGAAAGGCATACTTGGCTGCAAAGGGCGGAAAAAATCCTGGAAACGGTCGAATATCATATGTTTTTCGTCCGTTGAATACGGGTTTTTCGAAAGACGGTTTATGGCGGGTTTTTCCTGAACGCGCTTCGGTTCGGCATATCCTTCGTGGGTCGAGGCGCCGAAAAGAAGGCATTTCGCCGGTTTCGAAGCAGATCGGGAGATGGCGCGGTGCGTCTTCAGATTAAAAATTTTTCAGGAAAAACTTGCATGTTTTCGGAAAGGACGGGGATCAGCCGTCCCCTCCTGCCCGATTCATGATTCAACTGCAAAAGCCGGGAAATTAAGGATAGGCAAATTTTTAAAAGATATCCCATCATTATGCGATTGCAATGAAACCAAGGGCAGAAATAAACGGTAAAATAATACCGTTTTATTTTTTGCATCGATCGGATAATGTGGATCAACTCTCTGAGCGATCAACCGAATTTTTTCATGCGGAGACGTCATCGGTTAAAAAGAGACCGGTTTAGATATGCGGGGATTTACCGAGTATATACAGCTTCGATTTGAGGTGGTAAATTAATATTGCCCGGAATAGACGACGGAAGTGAAAAAACAAAGATCGGAGAGGGAGTAAGTTGGCCACGACGGTTCAAAATTGGGGAAATTCCCTGGCCACCCGGATCCCAAAATATATTGCGGAACAAATAAAAATTGAAGAAGGTTCAAAAATTGAGATTGCGGCAGAAAATCAGTCAATAAAAATTATACCCCTTGAAGCGAAAAATGACGTTAGGCGAACTCCTGGCGAAAATCACTCCCGAGAACCGTCACGAAGAAATTGATTTTGGTCTCCCTCAAGGAAATGAGCTGATATAATGGAACCGAACGCGGCGATCTGGTTACGCCCACCCTTAATCCACAAGCCGGACATGAACAGGCAGGGGTTCGTGACTGCATTGTACTATCACCAAAGAAGTTTAACCGTTTGACAAGATTTGCTGCAGTCTGCCCCATCACCCGTAAACAAAAGGGCTATCTTTTTGAGTAGAGCTTCGTGACGGTTTAGCCGTTTATGGCGCAATCTTGCCGGATCAGTTCAAAAGCGTCGGTTGGAAAGCAAGACGGGAAGGCTCCGGACGAAACCGTCCGGGCGTGTTTAGACTTGATTTTCACCATTTTAGGTGAAAGCTCCCGCCGCCGATGAAACCCAAGAAATCTTGCAATATGAAGCGGGTGCATCATGGTTATTTTCGTACGCTGAGCGGAACGTAAAATAATTGGGCGTACCCCGCCGCCTGCGCTAAAGTTTAAAGGCGGCGGCCTCTGTTCCTTCCAGCGGACCTCAATTGTTGGATATGCCTGCGCCGATTTAAAGGGAGGGTACGCCCGGGCGGTCCTTTCCGCTGGAGGGAAATTAACCCGATCAATTTTCTGATCCGTCCCCCTTTCTCTTCGTTTAGAAGCGGGGGAATCTTCTCGGATGACAATATATTTTGAAATAGAAACATATGCAACGGTAAAATAGGAATAAATGGATGATCTTTTTATTTATTTGAGGAGGAAACCATGGCCGAACATCATTTTCTCTTGAAAGCGGACTGGCACGGAGGCAGAAACAGCACCGGATTTATCGACGCGGGCGGGTTGAAGGCGGAAATCTCCATCCCGGAGGAAATGGACGGACCGGGGGTCGGAACAAACCCGGATGAGATGCTGCTCGGCGCGGCAGCCACCTGCTATTTGATCACCCTCGCCGCCATGCTGGAACGGGCCAAGATCCCGGTCAGCCAATTGAAATTGGAATCGGAAGGGATCGTGGAAGTGGAACAGGGGGTGTTTACCTACAAAAAGATCATCCACCGGCCCAAAGTCACCTTGGCGGCGGAAGCGGACGGGAAAGATGTGGAAAAAGCCGGGCTTCTGTCGGAAAAGGCGGAGAAAAGCTGCATGATCTCCCGGGCGGTGCAGGGAAATGTGGAGATTCAGGTGGAAGCGGAAATCGGCGTGGAGGAAGGGTGAAACGAAAATCGGCACCGTTTCGGTTCATTGGGATCGATCCTTACAAAAAGGGAGTTCGTACATGAAGCGTCCCCTGGGTCCCCTGCCAAGCAAACATGGATAAAAGGCACATTGAAGATGAAGCGCCCCCTGTCAATCAGACGGGGGCATTTTTGGCAGCCTGGGTCCTATCTCATAAGTACTCAGGCTGTTCATTTCTTTTAGGAACATCGGCGGTCTAAAATCGATCCGACGGGCGAGCACCAGCCTTCCCTTCTTCGGCCGTGCGGGAAACGCTCCGTCTGCACGGAGAAAGAGGCTTGCCATGCAAGGATTCAAATATCAATCCGCTAAACTTTTAACCTATTTCCTCCACAGAAAAAACCCCGCCACCGCAGACAGATGAATGGCCCATTCTCCCTTCTGCGACGGGGGGATCATGTCTTTCCGGACTTCTCAATATCTGATGCGGAAATCTTTGTAGCCCGCCTCTTCCTCTTTATACTCGATTTTCATGTCGGTGATCTTGATGAAGGGATTCAATCTTTTATTTAACGAATGGATGAAAGTCTCGATCTTTTCCTTCGTTCCTTCCACTTCCATTTCCACGGTGCCGTCCTCGTTATTGCGGACCCAGCCGTTGATCCCTTGTTCCAGCGCCTTTTGCATCACCGTGTAGCGGAAGCCGACGCCCTGCACCCTTCCGCTGACGATAATACGGGCATTCATGGCATCTACCTCCTCGACCGTTTTCCACTTTCCCGGATTATTCGGCAAGCCGGCATTCCATAAACCTATCATAGCAAAACATCCGCATTTGTTAAATGGCTGAAGATTTTGCGCTTTCAAACAAAAGGATCGGGTGATATACTATTTGCCAAAGGAGGATGGAAAATGGAAGAAATCGTGGCCCGGGCAGTGCAGGACGAATATGCGGACGAATTTTCCTGGTGTTATGGATGCGGCAGGTTGAATACACACGGCCATCATTTTCGCACAGGCTGGCAAGGGGAAAAAACGGTTACTTATTATACCCCCGAACCGGAGCATACGGCGGTTCCGGGATATGTATACGGCGGACTCATCGCGTCTTTTATCGATTGCCACAGCACCGGTTCGGCTTCCCTGGCTTTGCATCGGAAAAACGGCCGCCGGCTGGGTGATGGTTCCGAACCCCCGAGATTTGTGACCGCCTCGCTGAAGGTGGACTTTTTAAAACCGACGCCGATGGGCGTTCCGTTGAAAGCCGTCGGGACGGCGGAAGAAATCCATCCGAAAAAATGGAAAGTTTTGACGGAACTGTATGCCGGGGAAATGTTGTGCGCCAAGGGAGAAGTTATCACCGTCATCATGCCGGAGTCGTGGAGGAAAAAATAAGCAAGAAGCACCGTTTTCCGAGTTTGGTACAGCCGGAACGTGATGGCATTCAAAACGTCAGCATTTCGCCCGTAACCCCCGTTCACTGCGAACAAATGGAACGTCGGAACGATTGCGGCCGCGCACACCCACTATCTTGCTTTGCTTCATCCGGTGACAATCGCGCCAAGGTTTTCGCCCAAGAACGGGGCTTTTCTATTATGGACAGCCTTCGCCGGAAAACAATTCAGGCGAGGTCCCGCGCCGCGCCGGAAACAACCGGTTCCCGAACCGGCATTCTTCATGATTCGGGCCGGGGAGGCCGGCGGTCCGGAAGCCCCATCCGGTTTTCCTGGCTGGCACGTTATGTATTGTTAAAATTTTTTCCATTCAAAAAGCATTTGCAGAAACTTTAAAACGAACTTTTGTTCCTCGACGGATTTCGTTTGCAAAAACGTGATGATCTTGATCAGCGTGTAGTCCTTCGACTCGTTGTTCATTTCCATCGCCTGAAACAGCTGCTCCAAAGAAATGCCAAGGGCGTCGGCGATCTTTAGCATGCTGTTTAAGGTCGGATTTTTTTCCCCCCGTTCCAACTGGCCGATATAGGTTGCGTGAAGATTGGCCAAGGATGCCAGATCCTCCTGGCTGAGTCCTTTTTCTTTGCGGAAATGCCGGATTCTTTCACCAACCATCTTCTGAATCTCGCTCATCATACCACTCCTAATGGATCGTAATTTTATGGAAGCACGAAAAGCTGTATTTTCAAGAGACTATTGATATTAATTTGAAAAATATATATACTTTACATGTAATTTACCGTATCGTTGAATTTTTTTCTAGGACTTTCGGCTTAGAAATTTGGGGGTATTTTCCAGTGGCGAAAAGAAATGGAAGAAGCATCCAATACATGATTGAAAATAAAATGTTTAGTCATGTATTTCAGCCGATATACGACCTTCAGGAATGGGAAATTTTCGGATATGAAGCGCTCATCAGGACCAACCAGTTTCCGAATGCGGAGAGTTTTATTTTATTGGCGAGGCAATTGAATTATTTATATTTGTTGGACACGGCATCGATCCAGCTGGCGATCGAGTCGATCAAAATGTACAATATCAAGCTGTTCATCAATATTTTCCCATCCACATTGGTACACCCTCTATTTTCTCCCTTTTTGGAAATGCTAAACAGCTCGGTTCCGATCAAGCAAAACATCGTTTTTGAAATCAACGAAAGTGAAAAAATCTTCGATTACCGCCTGTTCAAAAAATCTGTGGAGCAGTTGAAAGAACTGAATTATTTGGTGGCCCTTGACGATTTTGGGAAAAATGACAGCAGACCGGATAAAATCCTCGATTTGGAACCGAATTTCGTGAAATTGGATAAATCCCTTGCCAACCAGTTGAAAAAAAAGGAAGGCAATCAAAAAATCATCGAAAAGATCCTTGTCCATTGCGAAAGTAAAAAGAGCAAAGTCGTCCTGGAAGGGATTGAAAGGGAAGAGGATCTGGCAGCGGCCAAAGCCCTTGGGGTCCATTTCGGACAAGGCTACTTGCTGGGCGAGCCGGTGTTGTTAAAAGAAATTTACGATTGATCAAAAACGTTGGGCGAGCCGCCGAATTCCATACATAGGCACATCGCCGTGCGTCCTGGATTCCATCAATTTTGATGAAATCCTTTTTTTATGATTTAAGGAGATTGTGAACATTTTGTTGCAATATTTCAAAGTTTTTGTGAAAATATGAGTATCAGATTTTACAAGGGGGAGACGCAATGGGTGAAAACGGTTTAAAGCTGCTGGCGATTGGCGTTTATATGGTCGCCATGCTGATCATCGGCTGGTACGGCTACCGGAGGACGAAGGATTTGAGCGACTATATGCTCGGCGGACGTTCGTTGGGACCGGCCGTATCCGCATTGAGCGCGGGGGCGGCCGACATGAGCGGCTGGCTGATGATGGGTTTCCCGGGGGCGGTATACGGCGCGGGCCTGTCCCAGGTTTGGATCGCCATCGGCTTGACGGTCGGCGCCTATTTGAACTGGCTGTTGGTGGCGCCCAGGCTCCGGGTTTATACGGAAGTGGCCAACAACTCGATTACGATCCCGTCCTTTTTCGAAAACCGCTTCAAAGATTCCACCTTGCTGCTTAGAATCGTGTCTTCATTGGTTATTTTAGTGTTTTTTACCTTTTACGTTTCTTCCGGGATTGTGGCCGGCGCTGTGTTTTTCGACAATACCTTCGATCTGAGCTACCATGCGGGCCTCATCATCCTCACTTCCGTCGTTTTTCTCTATACGCTGGCGGGGGGATTTTTGGCCGTGAGCTGGACGGATTTCGTCCAGGGACTGATCATGCTGTCCGCGCTGCTTTTGATCCCCTTGATCGCCTTTTTCCATACGGGAGGCGTCCAGGAGACCTTCGCCACCATTGAAAAAATCGATCCGGCACTGCTGAGCCTGTTCGGCGGAACGACGGCCGTCGGGATTGTTTCGTCATTGGCCTGGGGATTGGGCTATGTCGGCCAGCCGCATATTATCGTCCGCTTTATGGCGATCCAATCGGCGAAGGAAGTGAAAATCGCCCGGAGGATCGGGATCGGCTGGATGATTTTATGCCTCCTGGGCGCGACCTTTACCGCCCTGGCGGGAATCGCCTTTTATGAAAAAACCGGCTATGAGCTGTCAAACCCTGAAGCGGTTTTTATTGATCTTGGCCAAATTTTGTTCCACCCGTTCATCGCCGGTTTGGTCTTATCCGCCGTCCTGGCGGCGATCATGAGCACGATCTCGTCCCAGCTGATCGTCACCTCCAGCGCGTTGACGGAGGATTTGTTTCGGCTTGTCAAACGCAATGTGACGGACAAGGAACTGGTCTTCCTCGGCCGTTTGTCCGTATTGATTGTCACGGTGGTCGCCGCGGCGATGGCATGGGTGCAAAGCGACACGATCTTGGCCCTTGTGGCCCATGCCTGGGCGGGATTCGGCGCCTCCTTCGGCCCGGTTGTCTTCCTCGGGCTGTTCTGGAAAAAGATGACCAACTGGGGGGCGATCGCCGGGATGGCCGCCGGGGCAATTACCGTCCTCGTTTGGCCGAACATTGATTTTCAATCATGGCTGGATGATTTGTATGAAATGGTCCCCGGGTTTTTGCTGAATTTGGTCTTTATTTATATCGTCTCTTTATTGACATATAAGCCGAATGAACAAATTGAAAGCGAGTTTAAGGAAAGCCTCCGCCGCCTTCATGAATCGAAAGGGAATTGAGCCCGGGGAAACGAACCGATAGAGGGAGCATCATGAAAAAATGCTGCCTGAAAGGACGCCGTTCGCATATCGGTGAAATCCTTCCGGGCAGCATTTTTTCTGAGGGAAAACGGGACCGCGATTTTTTAAAGGAAAACATCCGGGCGCTTTCGTTTTCCCGCAAGCCTTTCACGGCTCAACGGGCGGAGGAAAACAGCCCGGGGCGGTCCGTTGCCAAGGAAAAAGCGTGTTCTCGCGGATCGCCGCGGAGTTGGTCCAACGGTCATGGGATAAAGCATGGGCGGGGAAACCGGGACGGAAGTCCGGCGCCGGAACGCTTCCCCGCATGGATCGATGATCAGCGGACATCGGATCGGCATCGGACCGCCGGCGGACCGCCGTCCTGGCTTCGTCTCCGAATTTCCCCGTCCATCCATGTTTATTGATCGGTAGGAAAGTGGGATTCGCGGAACGACGTGGTCGTTCCAAAATTCCATCCATGTTTATTGATCGGTATGAAAGGGTTGTCCGAAGGAACCTTCAAAAACCGACTCTTTCAACGGCCGGCGTCCTTTCGGAAACTCCCTTTCCTGCAAGTGTTCCGGGAGGTCTTCCTTCCTTCCCTGATATCCGATGGCAACCAATGCCTGGATGGCATATTCTTCGGGGATGTTCAACACTTCCCGCGCCTTTGCAAAATCGAAACCGGTCATCGGATGGGTGATCAACCCGTGTTTCATCGCCTGGATGGACAGATATCCCCAGGCCGCACCCGTATCGAAGGCGTGGGATACGATGTTTTTCCCATCTTCTTTCGTCTTGGATAATATGAGCACGAGAACCGGGGCTTTTTTGCACCAAAGCAAATTGAAGTCGCTGATGAAGGTATGAAATTTTTCCCGGTCTTCCTTCGTCCTGGCGATGATGAAGCGCCACGGCTGGCTGTTGTAAGCCGAGGGAGCCCAGCGGGCGGCTTCAAATAGGCTGAAGAGCAAATCTTCCGGGACTTCCTTTTCTTGAAAGGCCCGGGGCGACCATCTTTTGATAAATACTTCATCCACTTCGAATTCCGGGACACGATGTTCCAAAATGTTTGCCATGATGCCAACCTCCTTGTAAAATGGCTGTCGTAATTATGATTTTAAATTTTAAATAGGAAAATGACAAAAAAATTGCATTTTAATGAAGAAATTTGTCCGATTCATTCGTACTGTATGGGGAAGGCGTAACCGGATCAGCCGGTTTTCGACAGGAATTGTCCGGATTCGCTTGTTTCCGTGACGGTCGGGGTTTTCGTCGCTTCGTCCCGATTGATGGAAAAAAAGCGGCAAGTTTTGCGGAAAAAGGGAGAAAACCGTTCCTCCTGGAAGATCCGTCCCAAACGGCGGACAGGAATTCCTCTTCATAAAATTTTCCCGTTTCCGCATGTTTGTGAACCACTAGGATAGAAAGGAAGAAAAGTATGGAAGCACAGCTCCCGGAACCTGGAAGACAGATTTCCAAAGATGCCGTAAAAGTTTGGATGATTTCTTCTTTTATCGGGAATTGCGTCGGGCTTCTCCTGCTCGGCGGCCTCATTTGGGCGGCCGGGCGTTACGGCTGGTATCCGTGGATCGGGCTTGTTTTCAAAATGATCTTCGTATTTTTGGTTCTTTATTTGCCTTACGACGTCTGGATCGAACCGATTTACCGGCAAAAGACGTGGCGCTATGAGATCCATGATCAATTCATTCAATTGAAATATGGCGTGCTGGAAAAAAACCATTTCCTGATCCCGATGACGAAAATCCAATATGTGAACTTAAGACAGGGGCTGCTATTGCGGAAATACGGGCTGGCTGACATCACCGTCAAGACGATGGCCTCCGAACATGAAATCCCCGGGCTTCCCTTGGAGGAGGCCAAACAGCTGCGGATGCAGATCGCAAAACTTGCCGCCATCGCCGAGGAGGAAGAGGCGCTGGGAATTGACGGAAAAAGGCCGGTGGATGAAATCGCCGCGGCGGAAAACGGCGAAGGGGAGGCCGTCCCCGCCGCTTTCCAAAAGCCGGCGGAAGAAACGGCCGCACCGGAAAGGAAGGACAAGGAAAGGACGGAAGGGGACACGGATGCGGCGGATTCTGCCCTTCCTTCCGGAGGAGGGGATGCTGAAGATGTCCGTCATGGATGAGCGCATCGCAGGGGCTCCCGGCTGGAAACGGCTTTCCCCCGCCTGGCTGTTTTTTTCCTTGGCAAATTTGGTGAAGGAATGGCTCATCCCCATCATCCTGTTCGTGATTAACAACTCGGACGGGTGGTGGATCAAAGCCATCAAGATTCTTTGTGTCCCCTTTTTCCTTATCCAGCTTATAGGCATTTTCCTGCAATGGAAAAATTACAAATACCGGGTCACGGAAAAGGAGATCCGCATCATCAAGGGGAGTTTCGTCAAAGAGGAGAAGATCATTCCGGTCAAAAGGATCCAAAGCGTGGAGAAGGAAACCTCCTTCATCCACCGCTGGTTTTCGTTGACGTCGCTGAAAATTCACTTGGCAACCGGCGAAGAGGAGGTCTTCTCCCTGGAAGCGATCAAGGAAAAGGAAGCGGACGAAATCCTGAACCGGATCCGGGGAGACGGAAAAGGCACGGCGGATCCGGCGGCGGAAGCGGGCGGGAAGGGAATGCAGGGCGTTCCCGGTGCGAAAACGATTTTTGCCATGGCGCCGAAGGACATTTTCATCGCTTCCTTTACATCCTTCAGTTTTTTGGCTTTCGGCCCTTTCCTTGTTTCCCTGTATTTGAACATCGATGAATATTTTCATTTGAGCGATCTGTTGGGCGATCTGCCGGTCCGGGTATGGGAATCGCTTGCCCGGTCCGTTCCGTTGCTCTTGCTGGGGGGCGCGGCCCTGATTGTGGTTTCCCTTCTTTTCGGCATCATCGTCACCTTTCTGCGCTACGGGAATTACCGGGTGGAATCGGACGGTAAGCGGATCGTCATCAAGAAAGGCCTTTTTAACGTGAGCGAACTGGCCGTTCCCGTTGAAAAAATCCGGGCGATAAAATGGAAGAAATATTTCCTGCGCAGTTTTTTGGGCATCACCGAAGTGAAGCTGGTGGCCATGGCGGGAAACGGGGAGGATTCGGAGACGAAATCCGCCGTCCTTTTCCCCTTTTTGCAGGAAAACCGGGCAAAGGAGCTTGTCCGGGAAATGTTCGGGATTCGGCTTTCGGAACCGATGGAAAAGCTGCCGGCGCGGGCCCTTGCCGTAAAGCTGCTGCGCCCGAACTATTTGTGGATCATTGCCGCCGTCGTGAATTTTTACCAATGGCCCGAATATTGGTACGCATCCGTCATTTTGCTGGTTTATATTCTCGTTCACCGGATTTTGTCCTTTTTCCGCTGCAGGTACAGATTGGAGGAAAACCACATCCAGCAGCAAGGCGGGGTGTGGACGGCGGAACTGATCTATCTGCCGGAACATCATATGGATGAAATGGTTTTAAAGACATCCTGGCTGCAGCGGCGATTCGGCCTCGCCACCGTGGAAATCCATATTCGCGCCAATCCTTCCGAAACGCTTTTGATCGAGGACCTTCCGTGGGAAAAGGGAGCGGAGATTTTCCGCTGGTTCATGGAAAAAAGAAAAAGGCCGGCGGCTTGAAAAGGTGAGCGGCTGAATCCTAATGCCGGTGGACCCACCCAATGCCGCGGGCCTTATCCGGGGGATTTGATGCCGTTTTACGGGAAATGGCGGAAGGGGACCGGAGGGGGCAGGGCTTTGCCTTTTCCGGATACCGTCCGCCGGCCCGATCACCGGACGGGCTTGCGGATCGAAGATTCGCATGGATCGGATCGTTTTTGCGTTTTCTGCACTAGGGCGGCGACGGCGAGAAGCTGATTTTCGCCCGTTTCTTTTTTATGCCAATAAAAAAGGGCCCCGGTCAGCCGTCGGCTTGGCTTGCGAGGGCCTCCTTTTAAAATTCAATGGCGGGACGTAAGTTTTGCGGTCTGAAGATCCGAATTTTTCCGGCAGGCGGAGGGGAGAATCCCCGTTGCGGCACCTTGGCCAACCCCCAAATTTCTTCTCAGAGCAGCCTTTCATATTCTTTGTAAAATTTCCCCAGTTCCCCTTTATACTTTTCCTGCCACGGCTTTTCCTTTCCGCAAAAATGGATGAACACGGTGTTTTTTTTCATCCAGTCCAGGTCGTATTTGAATTTCGGCAACAGTTTTCCCAGTTCGTAATATCTCGCGTCGTAATTGTAACGGTACGCGTCCACCGGCTTGATTTTGTCCCAGAAAAGGGCGTTCAGCACGTCCTGGTCCGGCAGGAACAAGAGGAGTTTGTTTTCCTCAATGAACCGGTAGATTTTTTGCATGTCCACGTTTTTCCGGATTTCCTGCAAATTCATCAGCAGCACGCCCGTGTTGAAATAGCCCTTCGCGTTCGGCGTCCCGAGCCGCAGCTTGTTGAAGGGCCTGGCCACTTTCGTCGTATGTTCGTGCTCGGCGGCGATGAAAAGGCAGCCGTCGAAATCCATTTCGTACAGTTCCTTGATCGGATTGATGACGACGATGTCGGGATCCAAATAGAGGATGCGGTCGATCTCCTCCGGCAAATAAAGGTGGGCGGCCAGCCGGTAATACATTTCCACGGTGTAATGGCGGAAGACCGGGGCGTCTTCGAATTGTTTCGGATCGACGGCGATCGGGTGCAGCCGCTGCCCTTTTCCTTCCACGAAATCCAGCAAATCTTTGATTTCTTCATCTTTAATATTGGAATACAGCAAATAAATCGCGAATCGTTCCTGGCGGTTGTTTAAAAACAGGGAGTTGAGCATGACTTTCAAGGGGGGGATGTAGTTGGAATTTACGGTCACTAATATGTTCAACATTGGAAACACCCTTAAATTTCCGGATATGAATCTGTCATTTTAATATTAATGATTAATTTTTTTTCCTGCAAGAGCGGGAAAAAAGGGGGGTTTTCAGCCGCAGGCCTCCGCTGGTTCCCCTGACCGTTTGTCACCTGTTTTCCGCGAATCTTTTACTCCCGCAAAAGGGGGCGGACTCCTTTCGGGCTGCATGGCCGGCGGGCCGTCCCCCGGATCCCTTATGACGGGCCCTTCGGCATCAGGAGACCACCCCCGGCGGCCTTGGCTCCCGGCAAAAATTTTTCCCGCAACGAGATCCCTGTTCATGCCGCCCTTCTCCCGGCCCGGGGACGAGGGCGCCGGGCCGCCGCCGCCCCGGGAAGCCGCGGGCAGAACCGCCCGGCAAATCTTGTCCGTAACATGTTACTCCGTCAAAAAGGATTAAATTCCGTTCCTTTCTTCCTTAAATCCTTTACGCCCTTGCCGATATTAATAATAAAATCAGTCTCTTTTCAGGGGGAAGTCCAAATGATTAACCGGGTGAGTTCGTCCTATTCGCTGGCTGCCCATAATCGCCCGCATCATTTTCAAAACGGGGTTGAAATAAAAGTCACCGGCACTCGGGAACGGAATGAGGAAAACTTGACGGGCGATGTTTTGCCGAAAACGGAGCCGGCCGAATTGGTGGACAATCTGAACCGATTCCTGCGGCCGACCTACGTCTCCATCCAATTCGAATTGCATGAGAAACTGAACGAATATTATGTGAAGATCGTGGATTCGGAAACGGGAGAAGTCATTAAAGAAATCCCTCCGAAAAAGCTGCTGGACATTTACGCTGCGCTTGTCGAACAGCTCGGTTTGATCATCGATGAAAAAATTTGATGCGGGGTGATGAACGTGAACATGCGCATCAGCGGCCTTGTCAGCGGAATCGACGTCGACCAGATGGTCAAGGATCTGATGAAAGCCGAACGGATTCCGTTGAATAAACTCTATCAGCAAAAGCAATACCTGGAATGGCAGCGGGACGCTTACAGGGAAGTCAATTCCCTTCTCTTGTCGTTGAGGGATGCGGCCCTCAACCTGCGTTTGTCGCAGACGTTCAAGGGGAGGAAGGTCACTTCATCCAACGAAAACCTGGTCACCGCCACCGCCGCCGCAGGGGCGTCGAGCATTTCCTATACGATTCAAAAGGTCAGCCAATTGGCGTCGGCCGCCTACAAAATCAGCGCCGGTTCCCTTTCCAAATCCGCTTCGCAAAAGATTGATCCGGCCAAAAGCCTTTACGCCCAAATGGATTTGCTGGCCAATGGCGACAAAATCGATTGGAAGATGGGCGGATATGTGAAAGAAACCATTTCCTTGGCGTCGCCGGCAAATACGGTCGAACTTTCCCATTTGGCCGGAAATGTCAAATGGGATGCGGAATCGATCGAAAATATGGAAATCATTGTAAACGGGAAAACGTACCGAGTGGTGACCGACCCGGGGCAATTGAACGATCAGACGGTGTATCTTGATTTGAGCGGGGAAAAGGCGAAGCTGCAATTTAACACCGCGATCCAAGGTTCCGTCCAAGCCGGCTACTTTGTCAACGAGCTGAAGAAGGAGTTTACCGTCCCCCAAGGGGGAGGTTCCGTCTTTAGCCTGTCCCCCTATACGGAACTGACGGGAAACGTCATAACGGTGCGCGACAAGGACGGCAACGAAAAGACCTTCACCGTTGTCACGGGCAAAGACGCCCCGGATGCGGGCGAAGTATTGTTCGATTCCGCAACCGGAAGATTGACCTTTTCCGAGTCTTTGGCGGAAGGTTCCGTCTTTTCCGTCGGCTATCAAACCCGCTATTTTTCCTTCGGTATCCAGACTTACAACGAGCAGGGGGAAGCGGTAAAGGACATCATCACCGTTGACGCCTCCGCCAGTTTGAACGTGATCATCAGCGAAATCAACAAATCCAGCGCGGGCGTCGTCGCCGTTTATGATTCCTTCACGGATCAAATCACGTTGACGAGGGCCAAAACGGGGAACTTTAACAACAATCCGGCCGAATACGGCGGCCAGGAAATCGTCACCATCGGCGCATTTTTGAACGATGTCTTGCAATTCGGCGGGGTTCTCGAATACGGCGGGGAAAACGCCAAGTTTATGATCAACGGGCTGGAAACGGAAAGATTCGCCAACAGTTTCACCATCGACGGGGTCACCTTCACGCTGAAAGGGACCTTCGATGCCGCCCAGACCGGATCGCCGGTTACGATCAGCGTGACGACCGATGTGGACGCCGTTTATGAAAATATTAAAGCCTTCGTGGACAAGTACAATGAAATCATCACCAAGATCAACGCAAAACTGCTGGAAAAGCGTTACCGGGATTTCCCGCCCCTGACCGATGAGCAAAAGAAGGAAATGAAGGAGCAGGAGATTCAACTTTGGGAGGAAAAGGCGAAGAGCGGCTTATTGCGCAGCGATCCCATTCTGTCGGGCGCTTTGAACAGCTTCCGCCTCGCGCTGTACGGGAAGGTGGAAAATGCCTCCGTCCCCGAAGAATACAAGTTTTTGTTTAACATCGGCATTACGACGTCGACGGATTATTCGGAACGGGGAATCTTGGTGATCGACGAGAAGAAATTGAAGGAGGCGATTGAGAAAAATCCCGATGCGGTTTACAATCTATTTGCCGCGACGGGACAAACCGATTCGGAAAAGGGAATCGCCCAGCGGTTGACCGATTCCGTCGACAGGGCGATGAACGCGATTTACGAAAAGGCCGGCAAGGCTTATTGGACGGAAGACCAGTATACGATCGGAAGGATTTTGGATGATTTGAACGACCGGATCGACCGCTTCGAAGACCGGTTGATGAAAATCGAAGCCCGTTATTACCGGCAATTTACGGCGATGGAACAGGCGATTTTGCGGTCCAACCAACAGTCCATGTATTTGATGCAGATGTTCGGCGGGTATTCCGCACAATGAAGGTGAGCCGGGTTTTCCCGTTCGGGCAAGCCGGGCAAATGTGGCGGCCGGACCGGAGACCGCAAATTAATTGATGTTGGAGGAGAATGGCATTGTCAATCCAAAATCCGTATCAGGCGTATCAGGATAACGCGGTGACGACGGCTTCACCTGGCGAATTGACGTTGATGTTGTACAACGGTTGTTTGAAATTTATCGCCGCCGCCAAAGAGGCGATGAAAAAGAAGGATTATGCCGGGAAAAACACCAACCTGCAAAAGGCCCAGAACATCATCCGTGAGCTGATGGTCACTCTAAAACCGGAATATGAGGTTTCCAAAAACATGATGGCCATGTACGACTATATTTACCGCCGGCTCCTGGAGGCCAACTTGAAAAACGATTTGGCCATCCTCGAGGAATGTGAGGGTTTCGTCACAGAATTCCGCGACGTCTGGAAGCAGGTCATCCAAATTAACCGGAAACAACAATATAAAGAAGGCGGACAAATCTGAATGGAACCGTTAAAACAGTTTTATTCCCTGACGGAGGCGTTCGTCGCGTTTTTGGAAAAACAAGGAAAAGAGGAACGCGATGTTACGATCGAACGGATCAACCGTTTTTTGGAGGAGCGGGAGGAACTGTTAAAAAGGATCGGCCCGCCCTTTACCGATGAGGATCGGGCGCTGGCGGAAAAAATACAGGCCCTGAATGAAAAATTAAACGATCTGCTGGTACGGGAAAAGGCCGCCATCCAGGAACAGCTGGACCAATTGAAGCGGCAAAAGGAATACCGGAAAAAATACCGGAACCCGTACCGTTCCCCCACGGCAGGGGGCGTGTTTTACGATAAGAAAAATTAAAGCGTTGCGGGAGAACCGCCGCCAAAGGAACGGCCGGCGGTTTTTCCGTGCCCGCGAAAGCCCCTTCGGGTCTTCCGGTGCCTGAAAACGGACGGAATATGTCTTGCGGATTAAATTTCTAAAATAAATTTGTAACCATTATTTTCATTTCCCGGAAAAAACGTATAATGAATAATAAACACGGAATAAACACAGGAAGCGGCCGCGCGGGAATTTCTCGGGGGACGGGCACCGGAGTTTAAAGATCCGGCAAATTTTGCCGCAAAAAGCGAAAGGATTCCCGCGAAATTTGTCGAATGATTTAAATAGAGTCTATTTAAGGAGGAACGTCTATGAATTATAACATTCGCGGCGAAAATATCGAAGTGACTCCGGCTTTGCGGGACTACGCGGAAAAAAAGATTTCCAAATTGGAGCGTTATTTTACGGAAGTCCCGGATACGAACGTGTACGTAAATTTGAAGGTGTACAATGACAAATCGACGAAAGTGGAAGTAACGATCCCCCTTCCCAATCTCGTGCTGCGGGCGGAAGAAGTCAACGAGGATATGTATGCGGGGATTGATTTGATCGCAGATAAATTGGAACGGCAAATCCGCAAGCATAAAACGAAAGTGAACCGCAAGCTTCGCGAAAAGGGCAGCGCGAAGGAAATGTTCGTAAACGTTTCTTCCGGGCCGAAGGAAGAAGAAAGCGAAATCGAAATCGTGCGAACGAAACGGTTCGACCTGAAACCGATGGACAGCGAAGAAGCGATTTTGCAAATGAATTTGCTCGGCCATAACTTCTTCGTCTTCACCGATGTCGAAACGAACAAACCGGCGGTCGTATACCGGAGAAAGGACGGAAAATACGGATTGATTGAAACCAATTGAGGACGGTCCGGATTCGGCGGCTGGCCGCGCCCCGCATCCCTTCATCCCTTTCGGCGGACGGCTGCCGCCGGAGGAGGGTGGAACGTCCGGAACAAGAAAAACGGATAGTGCCATAGGCAGGTTCAAGCTGTTTCCCGTGCCGCTCGATGCCGGGAAACAGTTTTTTTCAATCCGGATGTCCTGCATCAGGGTCTTGATTTTCTATACTTAAAAATTCCATCGTTTGCCCGGCACGGCCTTGTGCCGGAGCCTGCGACGGGCCGGGAAACCGGGAATCCGGCCGCGTCCGGTTGCTGCGGAAGGGAAACCCCCGGAAGCGCTTGGCCGGGTCGCTGTTTCCGGAAGCTCAAGATTTCCGGACGCTCCTTTCCGGGTTCGACCGGCACGGTTTCGTTCCGAAGGCCGCGGGCTGGAATTTCTTGCGGTTTCACGGGCCTCGCCGCACCCATTTGAAAAAACGGATTCCGTCCGGCCGCTTCAACGGTGGATCGGCCGGCCGGAAAAATTGGAAAGGGAGAAGGTGGATGTAATGGATTTCTTGCACTATCCTCACCCGTCCCGGAGAATGGCGGTGTTTGCGAAAAAAGGGATGGTCGCCGCTTCCCAGCCGCTGGCGGCTCAGGCGGGACTGGAGATTTTGAAAAAGGGAGGGAACGCCGTCGATGCGGCCATCGCCTCTGCAGCGGCCCTGACCGTCGTCGAACCGGCATCCAACGGCATCGGCGGGGACGCCTTTGCCATCCTCTGGTACAAAGGGAGGCTGTACGGACTGAACGGCAGCGGCCCCTCTCCGAAGTCCATTTCCGTTGAAGCCGTCAAAGAACGGGGACATGAAAAAATGCCCGCCTTCGGGATCATCCCGGTTACGGTCCCCGGCGTGCCGAGATCCTGGGCGGCATTGTCGAAGCGGTTCGGCCGGCTTTCCCTTTCCGAAGTTTTGCAGCCGGCGATCCGATATGCGAGGGAAGGTTACCCGGTGAGCCCGGTATTGGCGAAAAATTGGCAGGCGGCCTATCGCCGTTACAGCTCTTTAAAAGGGCCGGAGTTTCAGCCCTGGTTCGACACCTTCACCCTTTCCGGGAAGCCGCCGCAGCCGGGGGAAGTCTGGGCCTCGCCGGATCACGCCCGGACGCTGGAACTCATCGGGAAAACGGAAGGGGAAAGTTTTTACCGGGGGGAATTGGCGGAAAAAATCGACCAATTTTTCCGCAAACACGGGGGATTTTTATCCGGAGAAGATCTGGCGGATTTTTCGCCGGAATGGGTGGAACCGGTCAGCATCCCCTACCGGGGGTATCAAATCTGGGAACTGCCCCCGAACGGCCAAGGGCTGGTCGCCCTCATGGCTTTAAATATCGTAAAGCAGTTCCCCTTGGAACGGATGGATGAAACGGAATGGTTCCACCACCAAATCGAAGCGCTGAAGCTTGCCTTCGCCGACGGGAAGGCCCAGATCACCGACCCGGCCTTTATGAAGACGGAAATCTCCCGCTGGCTGTCCGAGGAATATGCGAAAAAACGGGCGGCGGAAGTCACCTCCTTCGCTTCCGAACCCGGGCCCGTTTCCGTACCGAAGGGCGGCACCGTCTATTTGGCAACCGCCGATGAAGAAGGGAATATGGTTTCCTATATCCAAAGCAATTACATGGGATTCGGATCCGGGATCGTGATCCCGGGCACCGGCATCGCCATGCAGAACCGCGGGGCCGATTTTTCCCTCGACGAAGGGCATCCCAACGTCCTGATGCCGGGGAAGCGGACCTATCACACGATCATTCCCGGATTTTTGACAAAGGGAAAGGAGGCGGTCGGCCCCTTCGGGGTCATGGGCGGTTATATGCAGCCCCAAGGCCATATGCAGGTGGTCATGAATTTGTTGGATAAGCATCTCAATCCCCAGGCCGCGTTGGACGCCCCCCGCTGGCAGTGGCTGGAGGGGAAAAAGGTGGCGGTGGAACACGGTTTCCCGGAACATCTGGCGAAGGCGCTGGCCCGCAAGGGGCACCAGATCCAGGTTTTCCTCGAGTCCGATTCCTTCGGCCGCGGCCAGATCATCATCCGGAATCCGGAAACCGGCGTTTATGCGGGAGGAACCGAACCGAGGACGGACGGCATGATCGCCGTCTGGTAAGGCCGGAAGGGCCGGAGCGGAGCCCGCTGGCCGGGTCCAGCCGTTCCCATGGGGATAGGGTTATTTTTTTCGGTGGGCAGGTGTTTTTCATTGAAGTATGTTCAAATTTTCATGGCTTTTTTCCGTTCGGGGATCCTGGGCTTCGGAGGGGGACCGAGCGCCATCCCCCTCGTTTATAAAGAAGTGGTGGAAAAATACCGCTGGATGAAGGATGAGGAATTTTCCGACGTGGTCGCCCTGGGGAACACGCTGCCCGGTCCGATCAACACAAAAATCGCCGGTTATATCGGTTACCGGGTGGGGGGATGGCCCGGGATGCTGATCGCCCTGTTCGCCTCCGTCGTCCCCACGGTCCTGCTGCTCATTATATTTTTAACGGGATTGGGCGCGTCGAAGGATAAACCGTGGGTGCAGGGGATGTCCGCGGCGGTGCTCCCGGTTGTTGCCGCCATGATGGCGGCTCTCGCCCTGGATTTTATGAAACAGGCGAAGTCCGCCATGACCTGGAAGGGCCTCATCCTGTTTACCGGGGGATCTTTCCTCGTTCTCCAGGTTTTCCGCTGGCATCCGGCGATATGGATCGCCGCGTTGCTGGCCTTTGCTTTCTTTTCCGGAACGGCGCGGGAACAGGAACAAGAAAAAGAACGGTAAAAGGTGAAAAGCATGATCTACTGGCAAATTTTCCTCGCATTTTTTATTCCCGGTATCTTCGGCTACGGGGGAGGACCATCGTCGATTCCGCTCGTGGAAGCGGAAGTGGTCGACCGTTATCATTGGATGACGAGCAGGGAATTCAGCGAAATGCTGGCGATCGCCAACGCTTTGCCCGGTCCGATCGCGACGAAAATGGCCGGGTATATCGGCTACATGCAGGGGGGCATCCTCGGCTTATTGGTTGCCTTGTTTGCCACCATCGCTCCGTCGCTCCTGCTGATGATCGCTCTGTTAAGCCTGCTTTTAAGGCATAAGGATTCGCCCCGGGTGAAAAAGATGAGCGTCTTCGTCCGCCCGGCCATTGCCGTTTTGATCGGAATCTTGGCTTTCGAATTCGCCTTTGAGTCCGCGGAAAAAATCGGCGGCTGGAAAACTTTCGTCCTCGCCGCTGTCAGTTTTTATTTGCTGGAAAAGAAAAAAATCCACCCGCTGTATGTCATCGCGGGCGCATTGCTTTACGGGGCCTTCTTCCTGTCCTGAGGGAAATGATTTTGCCGGCGGCAGCCGAAAGCCTGTCCGATTTTTGCGCGAATTTTCCGTCGGCCGCAAAGTCCCGCCCGCCGGGCGTAAAATTCCCGGAAAATCGGCGGATCGAAGGGCCGCCGTTTATTCTTCCGGCGGTCTTCGGGGCCGGGCCCGCGCCTTGCAAGTTGTCAGCATGGTTTGATAGTGTTAAGATTGATAAATGAAGAGTGAAGCCATTGGAAGGAATCTTTTGATTGGCCGAAGGGTTGCAATCAAAAGATGCCGACAAAGGAGCGTTGAGAAATGGCAGGCATTTTAACTAAACTATTCGACCTGAACAAACGGGAACTGAAAAGATTGGAAAAGATCGCCGATCAGATCGACGCCCTTTCCGGCGAGATGAAACGGCTGCCGGATTCGGCGTTGAAGGCGAAAACCGACGAGTTCAAAAACCGGCTCGCCAAGGGCGAAACCCTTGATGACCTGTTGGTGGAAGCCTACGCCGTCGTCCGGGAAGCTTCCCGGCGCGTTCTTGGATTATATCCCTTTAAAGTGCAATTGATGGGCGCCGTTGTTTTGCACGAAGGAAACATCGCCGAGATGAAAACCGGGGAAGGGAAGACCCTGACCTCCACCATGCCGGTCTATTTGAACGCCTTGACGGGCGAGGGCGTCCATGTGGTGACGGTCAACGACTATCTGGCGAAACGGGACGCGACGGAAATGGGGAAGATTTACGAATTCCTCGGCCTTTCCGTCGGTTTAAATTTGCCGGAAATGAGCCGGGAAGAAAAACAAAAAGCCTATCAGGCGGACGTCACCTACGGAACGAACAATGAGTTCGGCTTCGACTACCTCCGCGATAACATGGTCTTGTACAAAGAACATATGGTGCAGCGGCCGCTGAATTACGCGATCATCGACGAAGTCGACTCGATCTTGATCGACGAAGCCCGCACCCCGCTGATCATTTCCGGTTCGGCGAAAAAATCGAACGAATTGTACATTCAGGCCAACGCCTTCGTCCGCACGTTGAAAAAAGACGTGGACTTCACCTTGGACGAAAAAACGAAAACCGTCCAGCTGACGGAAGAAGGAATCAACAAGGCGGAACGGGCCTTCGGCATCGACAACCTTTTCGACATCAATCACGTCACCCTGAACCATCATATCAATCAGGCGCTGAGGGCCAATTACATCATGCAAAGGGACGTCGATTATGTGGTTCAAGACGGCGAGATCATCATCGTCGATCCCTTCACCGGGCGCCTGATGAAAGGGCGGAGATACAGCGACGGCCTCCATCAGGCGATCGAGGCGAAGGAAGGGGTCCCGATCCAAAACGAAAGCATGACCTTGGCGACGATCACCTTCCAAAACTATTTCCGGATGTATAAAAAGCTGGCGGGGATGACCGGTACGGCCAAAACGGAAGAGGAAGAATTCCGGAACATTTACAATATGAACGTCGTCGTCATCCCGACGAACAAGCCGGTCATCCGGGAAGACCGCCCGGATTTGATCTACGCCACGATGGAAGGGAAATTTAAGGCGGTCGTGGAAGACATCGCCCGCCGCCATGCCAAAGGGCAGCCCGTCCTCGTCGGCACCGTCGCCATCGAGACTTCGGAATTGCTTTCGAAGATGCTGACGAAACGCGGGATCAAGCACAATGTTTTGAATGCGAAAAACCATGCCCGGGAAGCGGAAATCATCGCCCAGGCCGGACAAAAAGGGGCGGTGACGATCGCCACGAACATGGCCGGCCGCGGTACGGACATCAAGCTGGGCGAAGGCGTGAAAGAATTGGGCGGATTGGCGGTCATCGGGACGGAACGCCATGAAAGCCGCCGGATCGACAATCAGCTCCGCGGCCGTTCCGGCCGTCAGGGGGATCCCGGCGTCACCCAATTTTACCTGTCTTTGGAAGACGAGCTGATGCGCCGCTTCGGTTCCGACAGCATCAAAGGAATGATGCAGCGCTTCGGCATGGACGACAGCCAGCCGATCCAAAGCAAGATGGTGTCCAAGGCCGTCGAATCCGCGCAAAAACGGGTGGAAGGCAACAACTTCGACGCCCGCAAGCAGCTGCTGCAATATGACGATGTCATCCGCCAGCAGCGGGAAATCATTTACAAACAGCGGTATGAAGTGATCACTTCCGACAATTTGCGGGATATTATCGAAGAGATGATCCTGACGGTCATTAAGCGCCACGTGCAGGATTTCGCCAACGAAAACGCCGATCCGGAAGATTGGAATCTGGAAGGCCTGGTCGATTACGTCAGCGCCAATCTCCTTCCGGAAAACGACGTGACCGTGGATGACTTAAAAGGCAAAGAACCGGAAGAAATGGTCCGATTCATTTTCGACAAAGTCAAGATGCGCTACGATGAAAAGGAACAGCAATTGGGACCGGAAAAAATGCGGGAATTTGAAAAAGTCATCACCTTGCGGGCCGTCGACTCCAAATGGATGGACCATATCGACGCGATGGACCAGCTGCGCCAGGGCATCCATCTGCGGGCGTACGGGCAAATCGACCCGCTGAGGGAGTATCAACAGGAAGGTTTCCAAATGTTTGAAAGCATGATCGAGGCCATCGAGGAAGACGTGGCGAAATATATCATGAAAGCGGAGATCGTCAGCAACCTGAAGCGGGAAGAAGTGGCGAAAGGCCAGGCGGTCATCCCGAAATCCGACGGGGAAAAGCCGAAGCAAAAACCGATACGGAAAACGGTGCATATCGGCCGCAACGACCCGTGTTTTTGCGGAAGCGGGAAAAAATATAAGCATTGCCACGGAAAGACGGTTTAATCGGAAGGGGGCTTTGTTTGCCGGCTCGTTCGGCGGGCCGTACCGCCGCGAAGGGCCGGTTTGATCGGAAGGATCGCCTCTCCATAAGGAATGGAGAGGATTTTTTTCCGGGAAACACGGGCCGGGCTTCCCGGACGGCCGCCCGCGGATTTTCCGGCGCTTTCCGCCGGGGCGGGCGCTTTCCCTTTTGGCTGCGTTTCGCCCCTTCCTCGCGCAACGGATCGTTTTCGGATGATCGCCGGCTTGATATGCCGGGATGGGGGAGCCATGCAAACGCGGGCCTTGTGCCTGAACCTTTGCCCGTCTGCAACGGTTTCCCCGCAGGACTCCTTCGGCCCGGTTCAACGCCGCCCCCGGTCATTGGCAAAAAGGGCCGTCAGGTTCTGTGGGAACCCTTGCTTTTCCCGGGCTTCCGGATTTGGGACGGACCGATCGCTCAAAGATGAAAAAATTGCCCGGGCCGCATCGGACGGCCCGGCATTTTCATTCTTTGCATAAGGGATGTTCGACTTGGAGAAAAATTTTTACAGCAGAAAAGAAAATTAACCATCCGGAAAAACGCCCGGCACCGCAGAAAGCCGGCCGCCATCGCATCCGGCGGAGGCATCCGGCGGAGGCTGCCGAAATCTTGGCCTGGCCATCCGATGAAAAAGCCTTGAACTTGACGGATAAATCCATATACTAGGATAATGGGATAAAGATGGCCCCGCGGAGAGGGTTCGTCCGTCTTTTTTTGGGAAAACGACTCCTTCAATTCCGCGGATTTTGTCCGGTTATTTCCCGGAAAATATTTTTTCCTGCGACAAGTGCCGACAAAGGGCCCTTCCGGACCCGGAAATCGGTCGGGTTTCATCCGGAAGGAAAGGGGATTTTTTGTAAAACCTATTCCAAAATGAGGTGAAGAAGATGGAACTGTTTGAAATCAGGCAGGAATTGGAAAAAACCGCTAAGCGATTAGCGGATTTCAGGGGGTCTCTTTGACTTACAGGGCAAAGAAGCGAAGATCGCCCAACTGGAAGAAAAAATGCTGGCCCCCGGATTTTGGGATGACCAGAGGAAGGCCCAGGAAGTCATCAATGAATTGAACGGGTTAAAGGACCAAGTCCAGACTTTCACTTCCTTGGAAAAGGCCTACGAAGATCTGGAGCTCGCCTACGAGCTCGTAAAGGAAGAGGAAGACAAGGAATTGAAGGAAGAGCTGGAAGCGGATCTCAAACAGTTGAAAACGAAATTAAACGAATTCGAATTGCAATTGCTTTTGAGCGGGCCTTACGACAAAAACAACGCCATATTGGAACTCCACCCCGGCGCCGGGGGAACCGAATCCCAAGACTGGGGCGCGATGCTTTTGCGGATGTATACGCGCTGGGCGGAGAAGAAAGGCTTCAAAGTCGAGACCCTGGATTATCTGCCCGGCGACGAGGCGGGGATCAAAAGCGTCACCTTGTTGATCAAAGGGCGCAACGCTTACGGTTATTTGAAAGCGGAAAAAGGCGTCCACCGGCTCGTCCGCATCTCGCCTTTCGACGCCTCCGGACGGCGGCACACCTCCTTTGTTTCCTGCGAAGTCATGCCGGAATTCGATGAGGACATTCAAATCGAAATCCGTCCGGAAGAGCTGAAGATCGATACGTACCGTTCCAGCGGGGCCGGCGGGCAGCACGTGAACACCACCGATTCGGCGGTGCGCATCACCCACCTGCCGACGGGCATCGTCGTCACCTGCCAGTCGGAACGTTCGCAGATCCAAAACCGGGAAAAGGCGTTGAACATGTTGAAAGGGAAGCTCTATCAGCGGAAATTGGAAGAGCAGGAAAGGCAGCTGAATGAACTGCGGGGAGAACAGAAGGAAATCGGATGGGGGAACCAAATCCGTTCCTATGTTTTCCATCCTTATTCCCTTGTGAAAGATCACCGCACCAACGTGGAAACGGGGAACATCCAAAGCGTAATGGACGGTGAAATCGATTTGTTCATTGACGCCTATCTGCGTTCGCAGCTCGGTTAAAATCTTCAAGATTTCGGAAACAGGGGAAATTTTTCCCCTTTTTTCTTTTCCGGACCTGTTTTCAATTTTGGTTAAGGGGTTTTCGCCATGAAGGGAAAGAAAAGGAGAAGAGAGGAAAATTCCCGGAAGGGGAAGTGGATGGGCTGGGCCGACGTCCTGATCGGTTCGGCGATTATCGCCGTGGCTTTCAACGTATTTTTTCTCCCGAATGAAATCGCCGCCGGGGGGGTGAGCGGCATCAGCACCATCCTGAACGGATTGTTCCGCTGGGAACCGGCCTATGTCCAATGGGCCTTGAACATTCCCCTTTTCCTTGCCGGCGTTGTCGTTTTAGGGGTGCGTTTCGGGGTGAAAACCTTGGTCGGGACCTTGTTTTTGCCCTTTGCCGTCTATCTGACGCGGGACTGGGGGCCCTGGACGGACAATCCCCTGCTTGCCGCCGTCTTCGGCGGAATCGGCGTCGGGCTCGGGCTCGGCATCGTTTTTCGCGGAAACGCCTCGACCGGAGGAACGGATTTGGCCGCCCAAATATTGGCGAAATATACGGGCCTTTCCTTGGGAAACTGCGTCGCATTGATCGACGGCCTCATCGTCCTTACCGCCGCCCTTGTTTTCAACATCGAAAAAGGCCTCCTTGCCCTCATCGGATTATATATAACGAGCAAGACGATCGATGCCGTGCAAGTGGGGTTCAGCCGTTCCAAAATGGCCATCATTATCACGGACAAGGCGGAGGCCGTAAAGGAAAAGATCTTGCATAATCTCGACCGGGGGCTGACCATACTAAAGGCGTACGGAGGATTTACCGAAGAAGAGCGGAATATTTTGCTCGTCGTCTTCGATCAGACAGAATTCACAAATTTGAAACAAATGGTTAAAACCGTTGATACGTCTGCCTTTGTCGTCGTTTTGGACGCTTCCGAGGTCCTGGGAAAGGGTTTCAAAACCGTATAGCATTGCTATAATATTCATGGAGATGCACATTTTTCCAGTTAGGGGGGACACGCCAATGAAGAAGAGACTTTTGTCGATCGCCGTCGGATTGTTTCTCCTGTTCGGATTGGCGGCTTGCGGCGGGTCGAAGGATAACGGCGGCGGAAATGAATCCGGAGGAGACGGCGGAACGGCCACGGCCAGCGCCGAAAAGCTTTTCGAACAAAAATGTTCGTCCTGCCACGGCGGGGATTTGAAGAGCGGTTATGCTCCCGACTTGGACAAAATCGGTTCCAAATATTCCAAAGAGGAAATTGAAAAGATCATTGAGGAAGGAATCGGACAAATGCCGAAAGGATTGCTTCAAGGCGATGATGCGGCGAAAGTGGCCGAATGGCTGGCGCAAAAGAAATAGCGGAATGACAAAAATCCCCAATCTTTTTATTGGGGATTTTTCCCATAGATACGGTAATTAACTTGAAGAGGGCGGAAAAGTTTTCCGGCCTTTTTTTGCCGAAGGCGATGTGCGGGAAGGGCATATCGCGATCAAAGGGGAAGTGAATTATTCTTTTTTTCCGAGGCGACGTGCGGGAAGGCCGGGAAAACGGCGGAGGATCCATTGTCCGGATCCTCTTTTATTTTTTTGACGCGGCGGGAAAGGCGGATGATGAAGGGCCGGTTTAAAATTTACCCTTCCCCATCGAATTTTTTCGGCGAAACGTATTTAAGTTTTTCCATATTTCCGTATAATATAAAGCAAAGCAAAATCGGACAAAAACCTTTATAATCTCCCATTTTTTGCCGATTTCTATCATTAGCAGGACCTTGAAATGAAAATGTAAATTTTTTTAATCAAAAATTGACATAATATGATGATATAATGATAGCGACGCAAGAAACGGCAAGGAAAACGAAGATCGGCCCGAAATGGAAAAAACAGTCGGAGTTGTTTGCTGAATATTCGTTCCATTTGTCGCAAAGAAAGGCGAATCTCGCTTGCAAACATCAAGAAAAGGGAAAACAAGGTGAATGAACGATGATCATCATGAAAAATGTATATAAAAAATATCCGAATGGGGTCGTCGCCGTAAACGGAATCGACGTGACCATCAGCCAAGGCGAATTCGTTTACGTAGTCGGCGCCAGCGGAGCGGGGAAATCTACCTTTATTAAATTGATGTACCGGGAAGAGAAGCCGACCAAGGGCACGATCATTGTCAACGGGCTGGACATCACGAAAATGAGAAGCAGCAAAATTCCGCTCTTGCGCCGGAATATCGGCGTCGTCTTCCAGGATTTCAAACTGCTTCCGAAACTGACGGTCTATGAAAATATCGCCTTTGCCCTGGAAGTCATCGAAGAATCGCCGCGGGTGATCCGCAAAAAAGTGTTGGAAGTGCTGGATCTGGTCAATTTGAAGCACAAGGCGCGGATGTTTCCGACGGAGCTTTCCGGCGGGGAACAGCAGCGGGTGTCCATCGCCCGTTCCATCGTCAATTCGCCGAGCGTGGTCATAGCGGACGAGCCGACCGGAAACCTGGATCCGGAAACTTCCTGGGGGATCATGCAAATTTTTGAAGAGATCAACACGAGGGGAACAACGGTGATCATGGCCACTCATAATAAGGAGATCGTCAATACGATCAAGCACCGGGTTATCGAAATCGACGGCGGCATGATCGTCCGGGATGAGCAGCGGGGAGGATACAACAATGAAAATTAGGACCATTGGCCGTCATGCGAAGGAAAGCTGGAAAAGCATCTTCAGAAACGGCTGGATGACATTCGCATCGATCAGTTCGGTGACGGTCACCTTATTAATGGTCGGCGTGTTTTACGTCATCTTGATGAACCTCAATCAGGTGGCGAAATCCATCGAAGAAGATGTGAAGATCAAGGTTTTGATCGATTCGGCGGCCGACAAGGCCATGCAGGAACAATTGGAAGCAAAAATCAAGTCCATTCCGGAAGTCGACACGGTCACCTTCTCTTCGAAGGATCATGAGCTGCAACAATTGATTAAAAGTTTCGGAGAAGACGGGAAAATCTTCCAATTGTACGAGCAGGAAAACCCTTTGTATGACGCCTTCATCGTGACGACAAAAGTTCCCGAAGACACGATCAAAGTGGCGGAACAGATCGAGAAGATGGACAATGTGTACCGGGTCAATTACGGAAAGGGAAATGTGGAAAAGCTGTTCAAGATCATCAACATCAGCCGCAACGTCGGGTTGGTCCTCATTCTCGGCCTGTTGTTCACGGCGGTTTTCCTCATCTCCAACACGATCAAAATCACCATCGTCTCCCGCAGAAGGGAAATCGAAATCATGCGCCTGGTCGGGGCGACGAACGGATTCATCCGCTGGCCCTTTTTCCTGGAAGGGTTATGGCTCGGCATGATGGGGGCGATTTTGCCCATCGCGTTGATTATCACCGTTTATAAATATGCTTACGATTTTCTCGAGCCGAAACTGCGGGGACATTTTATCCAAATCCTCGATTTCCATCCCTTCGCCTACCAAGTGGGCGGGCTGCTGCTTTTCCTCGGCTGCCTGATCGGGATCTGGGGGAGCATGATGTCCGTCCGCAAGTTCCTGAATATCTAGCAAACTGTCGGTTTCACCGATAGGGTTTCTTGTTGATTACATAGAGAATATTTCAGAGAGGAGGTTACCGGTGAAGTTTAAAAGATTCCTTTCCGTCGCGGGAAGCGCGTTTCTCCTGATGGCGATGGCGGCAAACGGAACGCCGGCCGGCGCATCCAAGCTTCAGGAATTGGAAAAAAAGAAGGAAGAGATCCAAAGCGAGAAGGCCAGCATCCATACGGAAATGGAAGAGGCCAATCAGAAGATCAACGAGATCAAAAGCCGGCAGGCGGAAGTGACGGACGATCTGCAATCCTTGGATCAGTCGATCCAGGCGACGGAAACGAAGATCAAGCAGCAGGAAGGGAAGATCGCCGAGAAAAAATCGGAGATTGAAAAATTGAAAAAGGAAATCGCCGAACTGGAAAAACGGATCGAGAAACGGGACCGGCTGTTGAAAGAGCGGGCCCGGACCGTTCAGGCGACCGGCGGCACCATCAGCTATCTGGAAGTGCTGCTCGGGTCGAAAAGCTTCACCGATTTCATCGACCGGCTCTCCGCCGTTTCCACCATCCTGGAAGCGGACAAGTCGATCATCGAAGAGCAAAAACGGGATAATGAGGCCTTAAAGAAAAACAAGAAAAAAGTCGAAAACGAATTGGCGCAGGTCGAAAAGCTGAAGAAAGAGCTGGAAGCCCAGAAGGCGAGCCTCGCCAGCCAACGGGCCAAAAAGGAACGGCTGTTGGCGGAATTGAAGGATAAACAAAAAGAAGCGGAAGAATACTACATGGGTCTGGAAGAGCAAAAAGCGTTGCTCGCCGCCCAGGAAGCCGCCATTAAAAAGGCGATGGAGCTGGAAAAGAAGCGCCTGGAAGAATTGAAGAGACAGCAGCAACAGCAACAGCAGCAGCATAACAATAAGGGCGGGAATGCGGCGCCTGCGCCTTCCGGAAGCGGGATCTTCATCCGTCCCACGACCGGAGTCGTCTCCGATGAATTCGGCACCAGGGGCGGTAAACATTACGGGATCGATATCGCCAACGGTGTAGGCACGCCCGTATATGCCGCGGCCGGCGGTGTCGTGTTAGATTCTTATTATTCTCCCAGTTACGGGAATGTCATCTTTATCACCCACATCATTGACGGGAAAACCTTTACCACCGTTTACGCCCATCTCTCTTCCCGGGCGGTTTCCCGGGGGCAAGTGGTCCAGCAGGGCCAATATATCGGAGCGATGGGTTCAACGGGAGATTCGACGGGTCCCCACCTCCATTTCGAAATTCATGAGGGGCCATGGAACGATGCGAAGTCCAATGCGGTGAACCCGCGCAAGTATATCAATTTTTAACCGGATCCGTTGAGGGCCGCCCGAAGGGAAGCGCAAAACCTCGGGATGGGGGAGCTCTGTTAAGAAGAGCGGGATGTCCGTTCTGGGACATCCCCTCTTTTTTATTTGAAAAAAGGATGCCCAACGATTGCTCGTTGCCCGTTCGAATCTTTTTACATACCTTGTCCCTCCGCCGCATACACATGGTACAAAACACGATTCGGCCGGCCGCAAGGAAACTTCGGCCCTGGAGGCAAGGAGGGACCGGTTTGTCAAAAAGGAAAGTCCTCATTTTATTGCTCATTTCCATGGTTCTTTCCGCAAGCGCCACCTATTTTCTTCTGAATTGGCGCTGGGAGGAACGGGTGCGGGAACAGCAGGATTTGATTGAAATTCCCGAGGGGGGCGCACAGGAAAATCAGGATTACTTGGAAAAAATAGGGAACGCCTTCCATTTGATCAAAACCCAATATGTCGGCGAAGTGAATGAAGAAAAATTAACGGAAGGCGCCATCCAAGGAATGTTGACCGTATTGAACGACCCTTACTCCGTGTACATGAACAGGGAGGAAGCCAGCCGTTTTTCCGAATCCCTCGATTCTTCCTTCGAAGGAATCGGCGCGGAAATCACGAAGATCGACGGGAAAATCATCATCGTTTCCCCGTTAAAAAATTCCCCGGCGGAAAAGGCCGGTTTGAAACCCTATGATCAAATCCTGAAGGTCGACGGGGCGGACGTGACGAACAAAGAATTGAACGAGGTAACTTTGAAGATCCGCGGGAAAAAAGGGACGAAAGTCGTTCTGGAAATTTTGCGCAACGGCTTGGAGAAGCCGATCTCCGTCGAGGTGAAACGGGATACGATCCCGATCGAGACGGTCTATTCTTCCCTCGAAGAAGCGAACGGGAAAAAAATCGGCTATATCGAGATCACCTCCTTTTCCCGGGATACGGGCGAAGAATTTGCCGACCATTTGAAAAAGCTGGAAAGGAAGAAGATCGCCGGCCTGATCATCGACGTGCGGGGGAATCCGGGAGGCCTGTTGACGAGCGTGGAGGAGATCGCGTCCCAACTGATAACCGGCGACAAACCGATCGTCCAGATCGAAAAAAAGGACGGGGAGCGGGAAACCATTTTTTCCAAGCTGAAGAAAAGGAAGAGCTATCCGATCGCCGTGCTGACCGACGAGGGAAGCGCCTCGGCCTCTGAAATATTGGCCGCCGCTTTAAAAGAAGGGGAAGGCTATCCGGTCATCGGCGAGCGGACCTTCGGCAAGGGAACCGTTCAGCAGCAAATCTCCCTCGGGGACGGAAGCAACATGAAATTGACGATGTACAAATGGCTGACCCCGAACGGCAACTGGATCCACGGAAAGGGCATCGAACCGGACGTGCAGGTCGAGCAGCCCGCCCTGTTCCACCTGCAGCCGCTGCAGCTGAAAGGGATCCTCAAACGGGATATGAACGATGAACAGATCAAGCAGGCCCAATTCATCTTGAAAGAGCTCGGCTATGAACCCGGACGCACCGACGGTTACTTTGACGAAACGACGGAAGCGGCGGTGAAGGTCTTCCAGCATGACAACCGGCTTCCCGAAACCGGCGTCATCGATGGGAAAACGGCGAAGACGATGGAAAAGGTGATCCTGGAGGAAAAGGAGAATAAAGCGAATGACCGCCAATTGAAGACCTCGTTAAAATACCTTTCCTACATGGCCGAAAAATAGCCCCGGAAACGGCCGGTGCCCGCAAAGACCGAAAAGGGTCTTTCGGGTGCCGGTTTTTTTCCTGCCGCCGTGCCCGCCGGCCGATTCTTTGCGCAAGGGCGCTGAAACGATCCTTGAGAGACCCTGCGCACGCCGTTCTGCGGCAGGCCGGACCCTCCATCGCAAAGGAAATCCCCCGTTGATTTTCGAAGACGGGCAATAAACGGCCGGCCGGTGCCGTTCAATGCCGGGCGCCGCTTTCGGTTCATTCGCGGGAATGACCGGCCCGTTTCCTAGTTGTTTCGCCGCCGGGCGCCGATTTTTTTCTTCGGATTGGCCGGCTTCCATTTCGGCGGTTCGCCCAAATATTTTTCCCGTATAGAAATAGGTTTTTGAAAAAAATTTTGCTAAAATAAAAGAAAATCAAGCCAACGGACCGATAGATGCTGCCATCTGCCAAGGGATTTGGGTCAATCGGACGGGGAGGTGCCTGCTTTGGCGGCATGGGTTTTTGAAGTTGCGAAAGGAATCGGCATGTTCTTTCTTCATCCTCTTTTCTATATCGGCTGGTTTTACGCCGTTTATCTCGGCTACCGCCGGGTCAAAAGGGAACGGAAGGATTTCCATGTCCGGGTGCAGGACGGCTGGTTTGAATTCCGCACCTATTTGTCTAAAGGGATATTGCCGGGGGTCCTCATTTCCCTCGTGGTTTTTGCCGCGGGCGCTTACAGTTCCTTCTCTTTTCCCGTCGCGGCCTTCTTCGCCACCCTTCTGTTTTCCCTGTTTTTGCATCCCGCTTGGTTATCGCCGGCCTTTACCGCCGGAACGGCCTTTTTTCTTTTGTATTTTTTGCAAATCTATCGCGCGGAAATTCCCTATTTGAACCGGTGGCTTTCCTTTGAGCCGGACGGGACGCTGCCGACGGTCTCTTTTTTGCTGGCCCTTTTGTTGTTTGCGGAAAGCTATTTGTTGTTTAAAGACGCGGCTTACCATACCTCCCCGCGGATCATCCGCAGCCCCCGGGGGCTGAACGTCGGCGTGCATGAATCCCGCCGGCTTTGGATGGTTCCGCTCGTGCTGGTCCTGCCCGGAGGAAATCTTCATCTGCCCTTGGATTTCTGGCCGCTTCTTCCGTTTCCGAACGAGGATTTTTCGCTCCTTATGATCCCCTATTGGATCGGATTTGCCCGGCAAATCCGCACCGATCTGCCGGCGGCTGCCGTTTCCGCCACGGCCAAAAGGGTTTTGGTCTTGGGGCTCATCGTGTCGGCCCTTGCGATTCCCGGCTTTTGGCATCCCCTCTGGTCCGCCGCTAGCGCGGCCGCAGCCGTGATCGGCCGGCTTTTTATCCCGTTGATCCAACGGATGCAGGACCAGAACCGGCCCTTCTATTTTTCCCGGTCGGAAAGGGGAGTGAAGATTCTGGATATCATTCCCGGTTCCCCGGCCGAGCGGATGGGCTTGAAGATCGGGGAATTGGTGACGAAGGTGAACGGGACGCCGGTCAACGATGACACCGGATTTTACGGGGCCCTGCAAAAAAACATGGCCTACTGCAGGCTGGAAGTCGTCGACCATCAGGGGGAGGTCCGCCTGGAAAGCGGGGCGCTGTACGAAGGGGAACATCATGAGCTCGGGATCCTCTTCGTCGGGAAAGAAAAACAATGGATGGATCATGCGGGGTAGGAACGGACGGCGGGAAGAGACTTGCCGTTCCGTTGCCGGCAACGGCGGTTTTCCTCCGCCTTTGGCCCGGGCTGTCCTTTTGTGATAAGGCCTCCGTCATCACGCCTTTTTGATTCCACGAATGAAACCCTTGGGCAGCCTTTCCGCGAACAAGCCCTGCGGGGGCCGTTTTTCCCTTTTCCGGGATGCGGCGCGCAAGCGCCATTCATCGGAATAAAAAAGTAAGCTTGATGCTTTTCGGAAGAAAAAATCCTTTTCCTGTGATAGGATAAACGATGAGAAGGTTCGTTGGACGGTGGAAGAGATATGGGCAAATATTTGGCGGCGCTGTTTTTTCCCGGTTTGCTCGTCGTCCTGTTCACCAGGGTGACCTATAACGCCCTGGTCGGATTGGTATTGACGGTGGCTTTGATCGCCATTTCCGTTTACCGCGGGTATACCGACACTTGGCCTTTATTGATCATCGATGCGTTATCCCTGACGGCCGGCTTCTGGTATTCCAGGCGAATGTCCCGGAAGTTCGTCTGACGGTGCCGGCGGGGGTTGCGGGCTGTTCGAAAAGTCATGGAGGAAGCGACTTTTTGGCAGCTTTTTTCTTTTTGCGAAAGAAGTCCGGCATTCCAAAAAACGAATATTTGTTCGTTTTTTTGTTTATTTTCCTCAATCTTATGGTAAAATGAAATCTATGATAATGACCGATTTCAAAGGATGATCCCGATGAGCCAATCGTTTCAATTAGTGTCCAAATTCAAGCCTCAAGGCGATCAGCCGCAGGCCATCCGAAAACTGGTGGAAGGCATTAAGCAAGGGAAAAAGCATCAAACCCTGCTCGGCGCCACGGGCACGGGGAAAACCTTTACGATATCCAACGTGATCCAGCAAGTCAACAAGCCGACCCTCGTCATCGCCCATAACAAAACGTTGGCGGGCCAGCTGTACAGCGAGTTTAAAGAGTTTTTCCCGAACAATGCGGTGGAATATTTCGTCAGCTATTACGATTATTATCAGCCGGAGGCTTATGTGCCCCAGACGGATACGTATATCGAAAAGGATTCGAGCATCAACGACGAAATCGATAAACTGCGCCATTCGGCCACATCCGCCCTGTTCGAACGGCGGGATGTGATCATTGTCGCCAGCGTCTCCTGCATCTACGGTTTAGGATCGCCGGAGGAATACCGGGATCTCGTCGTTTCATTGCGGACAGGCATGGAGATCGACCGCAACCAATTATTGCGCAAGCTTGTCGATATCCAGTACAACCGCAATGACATCGATTTTCAGCGGGGGACGTTCCGCGTCCGCGGCGATGTGGTGGAGATTTTCCCCGCTTCCCGGGATCAGCACTGCATCCGCGTGGAATTTTTCGGCGATGAAATCGACCGGATCCGGGAAGTGGACGCGCTGACCGGAGAGATCATCGGCGACCGTGATCATGTGGCGATCTTTCCCGCATCCCACTTCGTTACCCGCGAGGAAAAGATGAAATTGGCCATCGAAAATATCGAAAAGGAGCTGGAGGAACAGCTGGCGAAGCTCCGGGCGCAAAACAAGCTTCTCGAAGCCCAGCGCCTGGAGCAGCGGACGAGATACGATCTGGAAATGATGCGGGAGATGGGCTATTGTTCCGGAATCGAAAACTATTCGCGGCATTTGACCTTCCGGAAGCCGGGCGAACCCCCGTATACGCTGCTCGATTATTTCCCGGACGATTTCCTGATCGTCGTCGACGAGTCCCACGTCACCTTGCCTCAGCTCCGCGGGATGTACAACGGGGACCGGTCGCGGAAGGAAGTGCTCGTGGAACACGGCTTCCGCCTGCCCTCCGCCCTGGATAACCGGCCGCTGACCTTCGAAGAGTTTGAACAACATATCCATCAGATCATCTATGTTTCGGCGACGCCCGGCCCCTATGAACTGGAGCATTGCCCGGAAGTGGTGGAACAGATCATCCGGCCGACCGGATTGCTGGATCCGGTTGTGGAAGTGCGGCCGGTCAAAGGCCAGATTGACGATTTGATCGGGGAGATCCGGGAACGGATCGACAGGAACGAGCGGGTGCTGGTGACGACGCTGACGAAGAAAATGGCGGAAGATTTGACCGATTATTTGAAGGATGCGGGAATTAAAGTGCAATATTTGCATTCCGAGGTGAAGACGCTGGAGCGGATCGAGATCGTCCGCGACTTGCGCCTCGGAAAATTCGACGTCATTGTCGGCATTAACCTTTTGCGGGAAGGGCTGGACATCCCGGAAGTCTCCCTCGTCGCCATCCTGGACGCCGACAAGGAAGGCTTTTTGCGCTCGGAACGCTCCCTCATCCAGACGATCGGCCGGGCGGCCCGGAACGCCAACGGCAAGGTCATCATGTACGCCGACACGATCACCAATTCGATGCGGATCGCCATCGAGGAAACCCGGCGGCGGAGAAGGATACAGGAAGAGTACAATAAAAAACACGGCATCGTTCCGAAAACGATCCATAAAGAAATCCACGACGTGATCCGGGCCACCAAGGCCGCGGAAGACGGCGAAGAATACCGGACCGGAAGCCTTGCCAAAGGGAAGATGTCGAAGAAAGAAAGAGAGAAGTTGATCGCCCGTTTGGAAAAGGAAATGAAGGAAGCGGCGAAGGCTTTGGATTTCGAGCGGGCCGCCGAATTGCGTGATGCGATTTTCGAATTGAAGGCAGAAGGGTGAAGAAAAGATGAAAGATCGAATCGTTGTCCGGGGGGCCAGGACCCATAATTTGAAGAATATCAACGTGGAAATCCCGAGGGACCGGCTGGTCGTCCTTACGGGACTTTCCGGTTCGGGGAAGTCCTCCCTCGCCTTTGATACGATTTACGCGGAAGGACAGCGCCGTTACGTGGAATCCTTGTCGGCTTATGCCCGGCAATTTTTGGGGCAGATGGACAAGCCGGACGTGGATACGATCGAAGGGCTTTCCCCCGCCATCTCCATCGACCAGAAAACGACGAGCCGGAACCCGCGGTCGACGGTCGGCACGGTGACGGAAATTTACGACTACCTGCGCCTTTTGTTCGCCCGGATTGGGAAGCCGATCTGCCCGAAACACGGCATCGAGATCAACTCCCAGACGGTGGAGCAAATGGTCGACCGGATTTTGGAATATCCGGAACAGACGCGGATCCAAATTTTGGCCCCGGTGGTATCGGGGCGGAAGGGCACCCATGCCAAGGTTTTGGAGGACATTAAGAAGGAAGGGTTCGTCCGCGTCCGCGTCGACGGGGAGATCAGGGACATCCAGGAGAACATCGAACTGGAGAAAAACAAAAAACATTCCATCGAAGTCGTGGTCGACCGGATCATTCTCAAACCGGGCGTGCAGGCCCGGTTGACCGATTCGCTGGAAACGGCTTTGAAACTGGCCGACGGCCGGGTCATCATCGATGTCATCGGCAAGGAAGAATTGCTGATGAGCGAAAAGCTCGCCTGTCCGATCTGCGGCTTTTCCATCGGCGATTTGGAGCCGCGGATGTTTTCGTTCAACAGCCCCTTCGGCGCCTGCCCGGATTGCGACGGGATCGGCGCGAAGCTGGAAGCGGACGTGGACTTGATCATCCCCAACAAGGAATTGTCCTTGCGGGAAAACGCCATCGCCCCGTGGGAGCCGGTCAGCTCCCAGTACTATGTCCAGCTGCTGGAAGCGGTTTGCGACCATTACGGCATCGACATGGACGTCCCGGTGAAACAGATTCCCGATCATTTGATGGAAAAATTGCTGTACGGTTCGAACGGAGAAAAGATTTATTTCCGATACGTCAGCGATTTCGGCCAGGTCCATGAAAAATATGTGGAATTCGAGGGAGTCGTCCGCAACGTGGAACGGCGCTTCCGCGAAACGACTTCCGATTACGTCCGGGAGCAAATGGAAAAATATATGGCCCACAAAGTTTGTCCCACCTGCCGCGGGCACCGTTTGCGGCCGGAAAGCCTGGCCGTCAAGATCAACGGCCGCCACATCGGCGAAGTCACCGAGATGTCGATCAAAGAAGCCTTGGCCTTTTTCGAAAACTTGCCCTTGTCCGAAAAGGAATACAGCATCGCCCGGTTAATTTTGCGGGAGATAAAAGAGCGGCTCGGTTTCCTGGCGGGCGTCGGCCTCGATTATTTGACCCTCAGCCGTTCGGCAGGCACCTTGTCCGGCGGCGAGGCGCAAAGGATCCGCCTGGCCACCCAGATCGGCTCCCAGCTGACCGGGGTCTTGTACGTGCTCGATGAGCCGTCCATCGGCCTCCATCAGCGGGACAACGACCGCCTGCTGGCCGCGTTGAAGAAAATGCGCGACCTCGGCAATACGCTGATCGTCGTTGAACACGACGAGGATACGATGCTGGCCAGCGACTATCTGATCGATGTGGGGCCGGGGGCCGGAGCCCGCGGGGGAGAGATCGTCGCGGCCGGGACGCCGGAGGAAGTGATGAATAACCCGAAATCCCTGACCGGTCAATATTTGTCGGGAAAGAAATTCATCCCCGTCCCGAGGAAAAGGCGGAAGGGTAACGGCCATTTCCTCGAAGTCATCGGCGCCCAGGAAAACAACTTGAAAAACATCAACGTGAAATTCCCCCTCGGCACCTTCATCGCCGTCACCGGCGTCTCCGGTTCGGGAAAGAGCACGTTGGTCAACGAGATTTTGTACAAATCCCTGTCCCAAAAGCTCCATCAATCGAAGGTCAAGCCGGGAAAACATAAGGGGATCAAAGGGATCGAGCATCTGGAAAAGGTGATCGACATCGACCAATCGCCCATCGGGCGGACACCCCGCTCCAATCCGGCGACCTACACCGGGGTCTTTGACGATATCCGCGACGTCTTCGCCGCGACCAACGAGGCGAAGGTCCGCGGGTACAAGAAGGGGCGCTTCAGCTTTAACGTCAAGGGCGGGCGCTGTGAAGCCTGCCGCGGCGACGGGATCATCAAAATCGAGATGCACTTCCTCCCGGATGTCTACATCCCCTGCGAGATCTGCCACGGAAAACGGTACAACCGGGAAACGCTGGAAGTGAAATATAAAGGGAAAAACATCGCCGAAGTGCTGGACATGACCGTGGAGGAAGCCCTCGAATTTTTCGCCAACATCCCGAAAATCAAGCGGAAACTGCAGACGATCGTGGATGTGGGGCTCGGTTACATCAAGCTGGGCCAGCCGGCCACCACCTTGTCCGGCGGAGAAGCCCAGCGGGTAAAACTGGCTTCGGAATTGCACCGCCGTTCCAACGGAAAAAGTTTATATATTTTGGACGAGCCGACAACGGGACTTCATACGGACGACATCGCCCGCCTTTTGAAAGTGCTGCATCGCCTCGTGGATAACGGGGATACGGTCGTCGTCATCGAACATAATTTGGATGTGATCAAAACGGCCGATTACATCATCGACCTCGGCCCCGAAGGCGGGGAGGGCGGCGGAACGGTCATCGCCGCCGGCACGCCGGAGGAGATCGTCAAGGTGGGAAGCTCGTATACCGGGCAATATTTGGACAAAATTTTGAAGCGGGATTTGGCCCGCATGAACGCCCGAGAAGAAGCCGTAAACCGGGTCTGAACGCCCTTCGGGTGCGCGGCAGCCGGCAGGAAGGACGCGGGAGCGTACAAAAACCGGATTCGCGGCCCGTTCGGAAACGGCCCGTTTTAGGGGACGCCCAGGAGGGCGGTGGGCAGGATCCTTCCGGTGCCGGAAAGGACAAAGGACCTGGCCCGCGGGAACGCCTTGGCGGTGGCAGCGGCAAACCGTGCGGCGCCGGAAGAAGGATTTTGGACCAATGGGATAAGTGAATATTTGAAGCAAAGCTGTGGTCCGGATGACAAGCCGGAAAGCGGCCATCGGCACCTTCCCCGGGATTTTCCCCGGGGAATTTTTTGGCACGAAAGCAAGGGTTCAAGCCGACCTTGGCCGGCTGGCGGACCGGCCACGATGCGGATCCTTGCGGTGCCGGGACGGCGGCCGGGCCCCCTGAATTGATCCGAAGGGATGCAAGTGATCGACAGGGAAATTTTGCCGGGATAAATCGGCATAAAAAAGCCCGGCCCCTTATCCGGGAGCCGGGCGAATTGAAACCGCGGGAAAAGGGATTTTGCAAAGGATTCACTTTGCCAGCAATTCCTGCAGATCCTTTCCGCTTTCGCTCGCCAGGGCGTCTTCGTCGACAAAGACGAACACTTTCGGATGGGTTTTTATGGCCGAAGCGGGGAAATCCTCGTTCGGCTCTTCGGTAAACAGCCGGCGGACCGCTTCCTGTTTCCCCTTTCCGGAAATCAAGAGCAGGATTTCCTTCGCTTCCAAAATGGTTCCGATCCCCATGGTGATGGCATGGGTCGGCACATCGTCCAGGGATGGGAAAAACCGGGAGTTGGCCTGCCGGGTGCTTTCCGCCAAACGGATGTATTGGGTCCGGCTGTTGAAGGGCGATCCGGGTTCATTGAACCCGATATGACCGTTTCGCCCGATTCCGAGGATTTGCAGGTCGATGCCCCCGAATTTTTTGATTAATGCCTCGTAGTTTTTGCATTCTTCCTCGATGTTTTCCGCCGTTCCGTCCGGGATGAAAGTGTTGTTCTTGTCGATATCGATATGGTTGAACAGCTGGTGGTCCATGAAATAGCGGTAGCTGTTCGGATCGTTTCCGTCCAGGCCGACGTATTCGTCCAAGTTGAAGGTGACGACCCGGCGGAAACTGATGTTGTTGTTTTTATATTCGGCGATCAGGTTTTGATAAAGCCCGATCGGCGTCGAGCCGGTGGCCAGGCCCAAGACGAGGTCCGGTTTTTCCTTGATCCGGCTGACGATATGGGCGCAGGCCTTTTTGCTCATGTCTTCGTAATTTTTTGCGACGATCACTTCCATGTTTAAAACTCTCCTTTAAACGCGATGGCTCCTCTGCAGATTGTCAATATCGGTTCGTACTGTTCGTTCAGGACGACCAGGTCGGCGTCTTTTCCCGCCTCCAGGCTGCCTTTCCGGTCAAACAGCCCCAATTCCCTCGCCGGGTTTTCCGACGCCAGCTTTACGGCCTCCGGCAGGGTGAGGGAGGTATGTGCCAGAATATTTTTGATCCCGTCTTTCATTTTGAGAATGCTGCCGGCCAATGTGCCGTCAGAAAGCAGCGCCTTCCCGTCCCGGACGTGGACATCCTGTCCGCCGAGATCGTAGACGCCGTTTTTCAAACATTTGGCCCGCATGGCGTCGGTAATCAATACGACACGGTCCAGGCCCTTTGCCTGCAAGATGAGGCGGAACATCTCCGGCCGGACGTGGATGCCGTCGGCGATGAGCTCCACGGTCAATTCATCGAAAAGGAGGGCGGCACCCGCCGTTCCCGGTTCGCGGTGGTGAATCCCTTTCATGCCGTTGAACAAATGGGTCACATGGGTCGCCCCCGCTTCCACGGCCGCCTTCACATCCGCATAATCGGCGTCGCTGTGTCCGATGGAGGCGATGCAACGGTTCTTTGATAAATAATGAACAAGTTCAAGCCCGTTGGGACATTCGGGGGCCATCGTCACCAGACGGATATGGCCTTCCGCGAGGTTTTGCCATTTTTGAAAGGTCTCCACATCCGGTTCGAGGATATATTCTTCCGGTTGGGCCCCCTTCCTTTTGGCATTAATAAAAGGTCCTTCCAAATGGATGCCGACGACTTCCGCTTTTCCCGGGGCGTTCTGTTCCTTGATGTAGGAAGCCGCATTGGCCAGGGCCTTTTCGATGGCTTGAGGGCTTTGGGTGATCGTAGTCGCCAAAAAGGCGGTGGTCCCTTCCTTCGCCAAAGTTTTCGCGATCGTATCCAGGGCTTCGGGCGTGGCATCCATCGTATCGGCGCCCCCCGCCCCGTGGATATGTACATCGATAAATCCCGGCACGATGTAGACGGGATGGGAAAAGGTTATGGTTTCCGCATCGGGGAGGGCATGCCCGCCTTTTCTTCCCGCCTTTTCAATCTTGCCGTCCCTGATGGCTACAAACCCATCCTCCAGAAGTTCATTTCCCAGGCATACCGTTCCTTCGACAATGAAAGCGTCGCTTTTCATTTCGGGACTCTCATTCTCCTTTATTTCATAGTGTTCACTCCCTATTATAGTATAATTTCTTAAGGAAGACATCTTTATCATGGGACGGAGGGGCGAAAAAACGTTCCCCGAATCCGGAAAGACAAAACCGCGGAAATTTTCTGCCCTTTTATTTTTCTTCTCCGGAAAACATGATAAAATAGGCATAACAAAAAGGAACGGACCAGAAAAAGGAAAAGCGAGTGGAAGCAAGATGGCAAAGGTGACTGTGAAAGATTTATTGAAAAATTTTAAAATGGAGCTGGTCAGCGGAGAAGAGGGCATCAACCGGCAGATTACCACGAGCGATCTGTCCAGGCCGGGGATCGAATTGGCCGGATTTTACGACCATTATCCGGCGGAGCGGGTCCAGCTGCTCGGAAGGACGGAATTGTCCTTTTTCCATAAATTTTTGTCGCCGCAGGAACGGAAGGAAAGAATGGAGAAGCTTTGCACGGAAATCACCCCGGCCATCATCGTGACGCGCAACCAAGAGGTCCCGGAAGAGCTCATCCGGGCTTCGGAAAGGGTCGGGGTTCCCGTTTTGCGCTCCCCGATGAAAACAACCAAGATTTCGAGCCTCTTGACCAATTATTTGGAAGGGAAGCTGGCCCCGACCATTTCCATCCACGGCGTCCTCGTGGATGTCTACGGCGTCGGCGTTTTAATTACGGGGAAAAGCGGCGTCGGGAAAAGCGAAACGGCCCTCGAGCTGGTAAAGCGGGGGCACCGCCTCGTCGCCGATGACTGCGTGGAGATCCGCCAGGAAGATTACGACACCCTGGTTGGAAACGCTCCCGAGCTGATCGAACATTTGTTGGAGATTCGCGGACTTGGGATCATCAATGTCATGACCTTATTCGGCGCCGGCAGCGTCCGGAGCCATAAGCGGATCTCCCTGTGCATCCATTTGGAAAATTGGGATGCGAACAAACAATATGACCGGATCGGCCTGGAAGAGGAAAAGATGAAGATCTTCGACACGGAATTGCCGAAGCTGACGATCCCTGTTCAGCCGGGCAGAAACCTGGCCGTCATCATCGAAGTGGCGGCCATGAATTACCGGCTGAAACGGATGGGGGTAAATGCGGCGCAATTGTTTACCGAAAAGCTGTACAGTTCCATCACCCAACGCCCCGATGATGAAGATTGATTCGGCCGGCGGGCCGGATTTGCGGGAAATGCCGAAAGGACCGCACATCATGCGCGATTTTTCCCGCCGGATGATCGATGGGCGGGCGGTCCATGGGTCTGATCAACCGATTTGCAAATAAACCGCATTGAGCGATTTACCGGATTCATGAACATTCCCGCTTTTGCGAACCGATTGCGGCGGAAGGGGACCGGCGGCCAATCCGCGCGGTCGGGCTGGCGGCCTGTAAGGAAATGACCGTCCCTTTCCGCCGTCCAATCACTAAACGGGCAGAACGATTCGTCAATCTTTGATAAGGAGAGGTAATATGCTCTATACGATCCAACCCCTTGATCCTGTTGCCTTTAAACTCGGACCGATATCCGTCCGGTGGTACGGGATTATTATCGTCACCGGCATTATCATCGCCTACTTTTTGGCCGTCCGGGAAGGCAAAAAGCGGGGGATCCGCGAGGAAGTCTTTACCGATCTGTTGATTTGGGCCGTACCCATTGCGATCCTTTGCGCCCGGATTTATTACGTGATCTTCCAGTGGGACTATTACTCCCTTTATCCGGAGCAGATCGTTCAAATCTGGAGGGGAGGGCTCGCGATTCATGGCGCCTTGATCGGCGCGGTCGCCACCGCCGCCGTTTTTTGTTACAAAAGAAAAATCCCCTTTTTCAAGCTGGCGGATATTGCCGCCCCCAGTCTGATCATCGGCCAGGCCATCGGCCGCTGGGGGAATTTTATGAATCAGGAGGCCTATGGCGGCGTGGTCACGCGGGAATTTTTGGAGAGTCTCCGCCTTCCCGATTTTATCATCAACCAGATGTATATCGACGGGCAATACCGGCACCCGACGTTCCTGTATGAGTCGCTGTGGAACTTTTTCGTGTTCCTCTTGCTGATCCTTCTGAGAAGGACGAAAGTGAAACAGGGGGAAATCTTTTTTGCCTATCTGATTTTGTACTCCGTCGGCCGCTTTTTCGTCGAGGGGATGCGGACGGACAGCCTGATGTTTTTCAACCTGCGGGCGGCCCAGCTCGTGTCCGTTTCCTTAATCGTGATTTCGGCGGTGTTGATTTTCGTCCGCCGGAGAAATAAGGAGATTCCCCGCTATTCGGAATAGGACCGGGGATTGGCGCTTGCGGGCCGGAAGGCGGGTCAACCCGTTGCGGCGGCGGGACGCCGCAACGGCGAAAAAGCCGGCCCTGTTCGGCCGGGACCATCGGCCTTTCTTGATGTCCTGCCGGGTCTTCCCGGACGGATAGGTCCGGACCGGGTCCGTCGTATTTGCGGCCTTGTGCGGGCCCCCGCCGGTTTTACTCGCATGGGAAAAGCGGGTTCATCGCTCTGCAAGGTGAACGGGAAGATCCGGCGCGGCAAGCGCCGGACGGAAGGCGGGTGCGGCCAAGCGGCGCCATCGCTTGGAAAGGCGCTCCGAAACGGGATCATCGCTGTGAAAGGGGTACGGAAAGTGGGTTCAACGCTTCGAGAGGGATTGCGTTCGGGATTCAAAACGACGTGGATTCTCGGCAAAGTCATTTTTCCCGTTACCTTGATCGTCACCCTCCTTCAATCGACGCCGGTTTTGCCATGGCTGATGGATCTTTTGTCCCCGGTCATGGGTCTTTTCGGCCTGCCGGGGGAGGCGGCGATTCCCCTCGTGCTGGGGAACGTGCTGAACCTGTATGCGGGCATCGGGGCCATTTTATCCCTCCCTTTATCGGTAAAAGAAGTGTTTATTCTGGCGGTGATGCTTTCCTTTTCCCACAATTTGTTCATCGAATCGGGGGTCGCCGCCAAATCGGGGGTTAAACTTTGGCTGATCGTCCTCGTACGGCTCGGCTTGGCGGTCGGCTCCGCCGCCGCCATCCATCTCCTCTGGCAAGGCGGGGAAGAAGAAGCGCGTTACGGCCTCGCTGCCGGAGCCGGCAACGCGGAAGGCAGCGTCCTTTGGGAAGGGATAAAACGGGGGTTTTTTGGCGTCGTCCAAACGGCGGTGATCGTCATCCCGCTGATGGTCGCCATTCAAATCATGAAGGACAAACGGTGGCTGGACGTCTTTTCGAAAAAAATGGCGCCGGTGACCAGGTTTTTGGGCTTGGGCGAAAATACGGCGCTCGCCTTGACGGCCGGTTTGATTTTCGGCATGGCCTACGGGGCCGGCGTCCTTCTCCGGTCGATCCGGGAAGAAGGCGTCAGCCGGCGGGACGCGAGCGTGGTTTTCATCTTTTTGGCCGCATGCCATGCGGTCATTGAAGATACATTGGTCTTTGCACCCCTTGGCATACCCGTCTTGCCGTTATTTTTGTTGAGGTTATCGGCGGCGGTTTTGCTGACGGTTGCCGTCAGCCAATGTTGGAAAGACGTTTCACAAACGGGCAGAAAGGACTGGAGCCATGATTACCGTTCTCCTCTTTGATTTTGACGGGACCCTCGTCGACACCAACGAATTGATCATTCAATCGTTCATGCATACCTTCGACCGGTTTTTCCCGAACCGGTACAGCAGGGAAGATTGCATATCGTTTATCGGTCCGACGCTGAGGGAAACCTTCGGGAAGATAGCGCCGGATCGCGCCAAGGAAATGATCGCCTGCTACCGGGCTTTTAACCGGGAAAACCATGACCGTTACATCCGGGAGTTCCCCGGCGTTTATGAGACCATCCGCGCATTGCATGAACACCGTTTCCGCCTGGGAATCGTGACATCGAAAATGAAAGAAATGGTGCATCTGGGTTTGGAAGCGACCCGGCTCCGCCCCTTTTTCCCATGCATCATCTCGGTCGACGAGGTGGCGAATCCGAAACCCCATCCGGAATCGGTGCTGAAGGCGATGGAATTTTTCGGCGCCCGGCCCGAAGAGACGCTGATGATCGGGGACAATTATCATGACATTTTGGCGGGAAAAAACGCCGGGACAAAGACGGCGGGGGTGGCGTGGTCGCTGAAAGGAAAGGATTATTTGCGGCAGTTCCATCCGGATTATATGCTCGATAAGATGAGCGATCTTTTAACGATTGTCGGGGTTGAGCAGGATGAGAAGGACGACGCGGTATCCGGTTGAAGGGCCGAATCCTTTGTGGCAAGTTTATAAAACCGTCCCCTTTTGGAAGGTGGTAAAAAATTTCATCGTCATCCAAATCGCCCGCTACACGCCCTTTTTGCCTTTGAAAAATTTTCTCTACCGGAAATTTTTGAAAATGAAGGTGGGGGATAACACGTCCTTCGCCCTGATGGCCATGGTCGACGTGTTTTTCCCGGAAAAAATCACCGTCGGTTCCAACAGCGTGATCGGCTACAATACGACGATACTGACCCACGAATATTTGATTGACGAATACCGGATCGGGGAAGTCGTCATCGGCAACGAAGTGATGATCGGCGCCAATACGACCATCCTTCCCGGCGTGACGATCGGCGACCGGGCCGTCGTCTCCGCGGCCACCCTCGTCCATCAAGACGTTCCCCCCGGCGCCTTTGTCGGCGGGAATCCGATGCGGGTGATTTACACAAAGGAAGAGATGGAGGAACGGAAGAAGATGTCCCGGCCCGACCGGTAGCTGTCTTCCGGCCGGGCGCCTTTACTGGGGCGGCGGGCAGATTTCCGGCAATCGGGGGACATCGTCCGGGGCCGGGGAAAGGATGCTCAGCCTTGAAGGGACCGGTGATTGTTTTACGATGCGCAAAGGACTGCGGCTGCCCATGACCTATTTTCGTGCAAAGGCGGGAGACTGCCTGCCTTTTTCACAAAAGGGTCATGGGCTTTTTCTTTGGAATTCGGTAAAATTGCCTGACCATCCGGGCCCCGGCATGGTCGCCCGGCTGTTCGACACAGGGCAGGAACGTTCTGCATGCCTTGGTTCCGGACCGGAATGTCCAACATTCGCTTTTTCTTTGGGTTTGGATGGTTTAACATTTAAGGATAAATGTCCAACATTTTTGCCGAGTGTTCAACAAACGATTTCGTTTGTCCAATATGTTGGGTAAAACGTTCAACATTTCTTTTGGCTTTCAGGACGGATCGTCCAACATTTCAGCCGGATTGTTCAATATCATGAAAAAATCGTCCATCACCGCATGGGAATGTCCAACATTTTCAACAATTGGTTCATCATTTTAAATTTTAGGTTCTAAATAGAAAAGAAATTGTCCAACATGGAAGGAAAAATAACCGTCATCCCGGAAAAAACGTCAATCATCCCGAGAAAAATGTCCATCATCCTTTCCGGTGTCTGACATCCGCGACGGTTTGTACCCTTATGGGTCCGTTTTTTTACCCCATGCGGAGCCCGGGACCGGATGTACCGGCCTTCTGGCCTTCGCACGGCAAAATCCTCCGTGCTTTTCGCCCCGGTCGGATTGGAGGAAAACCCGGCTTCCGGGAACCGGAAGCCGGCCTGGCAGCAGGCATTTTTGCGAAGCTTCCCGGGCTCCATCGTTTGGATTCGCGGGGAAAGAAATTTATTTTCTCGGCGGTGGAATTGTGTTAAAATGTACTTTCGGAAATTCGAAAACTTTTTACGGACGGAAAGCTGGAGGATTTTTAGTGAATAATTCCATGGATCACGAATCCCAACTGAAAAAATTGATTTCATTCATACCGAACGGAAAGTTTTATTTTTCGAAGGCGGTCAAAGCCTTCCAGCAAAATAAATTGCCCTTGGCGAAAAAATATCTGGAGAGGGCCAATCAGCTGGAACCGGACGATCCGACGATCATTTGCCAATTGGCCATCGTCATGGCGGAAATGGGCGATTATGAACCGGCGAATGATCTCCTCTATTATATATTGAACCGCATCGATCCGGACATGACCGAATGTTATTATTTTTTGGGAAACAACTACGCCTATCTCGGAAAATATAAAGAGGCCCTGTACCACGTCCGCACCTATCTCTATTTTGATCCGGAAGGGGAATACGCCGAGGAGGCGAAAGAACTGGAGGAAATCCTCGTCATGGAGATCGGCGAGGAGGAAGACTTTTTGACGCAGGGCGGTGCGGGGGAAGACTTTTGGGAAGAACTCGAGCTGATCGAGCTTCAGGATGAAGCCAACCGGCTGCTGAAGGAGGGAAAGATCGGGGAAGCGATCTGGCTTTTCCGGGAAATCATCGAAAAATATCCCCGCTTTTGGCCAGCCTACAACAACTTGGCCCTCGCCTATTTTTACATCGGAAAAACCGCTGATGCCGCGGAATTATTGGAGCAGGTCTTGGCGGAGAGCCCCGGGAATCTCCATGCCCTGTGCAACGCCGCCATCTTTTCGCGCCACGCAGGAGAGCCGGTGGACGGGTTGGCGTCGATGCTGGAGAAAATTTATCCGATTTCCGACGACCACCGTTTCAAATTGGGCACGACGCTGGCGATTCTCGGCAGATACGAACGGGCCTACCAATGGCTGAAATCGATCGCGAAAAAAGGCTATGAAGTGGACAGTTACCTTTATTACTGGCTGGCCTATTCCGCCCATTTCAGCGGAATGGAGGAGGAGGCCCGGCAATATTGGGAAACGTTCGTCAGGCTCCATCCGGACAAAAAGGGAAGGGAGCCGTGGAAAACGGAAAATTTCCCCTCCCCCTTTTCCGGATCCCCGCGGCGTCCCGATTGAGCAAGTTCATGGACCGTTCGGCGTTTCTGTTATACCATGGATATGAGGGCAATAATAGTAGCGAAAGGCCTAATAAGCCGTTGGGAGTGAAGAAATGTGGCTGAAGAAAAAATTTATGATGTGGTGATCATCGGGGCGGGTCCCGCCGGCATGACGGCGGCGGTCTACACATCCCGCGCCAATCTGTCCACATTAATGATCGAACGGGGCGTGCCCGGCGGGCAAATGGTGAATACCGGGGAAGTGGAAAATTATCCCGGCTATGATTCCATTTTAGGGCCGGAATTGTCGGAAAAAATGTTTGCCCATGCGAAAAAATTCGGAGCCGAATACGCTTACGGGGATATCAAAGAGGTCATCGACGGGAAACCTTACAAGCGGGTCATCGCCGGGAACAAGGAATATAAGGCCCGCGCCGTCATCATCGCCACCGGGGCGGAATATAAGAAGCTCGGCGTCCCCGGGGAAATGGAATTGAGCGGCAGGGGCGTCTCCTATTGCGCCGTATGTGACGGGGCGTTTTTCAGAGGGAAGGATCTGATCGTGGTCGGCGGGGGCGATTCGGCGGTTGAAGAAGGGGTTTATTTGACCCGGTTTGCCAGAAAAGTCACGATCGTCCACCGCCGCGACAAGCTGCGGGCGCAAAAGATTTTGCAGCAGCGGGCCTTCGCCAATGAAAAAATCGACTTTATCTGGAACCATACGGTAAAAAGAATCAATGAAAAGGACGGAAAAGTGGGGAGCGTCACCCTCGTTTCCACCGTGGACGGCACGGAAAAAGAAGTGGCCGCGGACGGCGTATTCATTTACATCGGCATGGTGCCGCTGACGAAGCCCTTCGAAAAATTGGGAATCACCAATGAAAACGGCTATATTGTGACGAACGAGCGGATGGAAACGAAAATCCCGGGTATTTTTGCCGCGGGGGATGTCAGGGAAAAAACGCTGCGGCAAATCGTTACGGCGACGGGGGACGGCTGCATCGCCGCGCAGAGCGCCCAGCTGTATGTAGAGAATCTGGCCGAAGAATTGGAAAAGGCAAATATTTCATAATCGTTTTCTAACCGAAACGTTAAATCCTTTTAAATCAACTGTAACACGGATGAAACAATGATCGGTTAAGATAAGAATTAGAAATTGACCCCCTTTTAAATAGATCTTTCAATCGTCGGGCACGGGTTTTCACCTGTGCCATTTTTTTTGCGGAATGAGGGAAGACCGGCCCGGCCGGCGGAAAAGGCCCCGGAAAACTTCCCCTTCCCGGTCAGGGATCGTCCTTTCCGCCGGGACCGGGAACCGCTGGAAGGGACAGGGAGATTTCCCGAACCGGAAGACTCGATGGTCCGCGCACGGTGTTTCTGACGGGAAGGAGCCGGAAACAAGGCAGGGCTGTTCCTGACCGGGGGGTTGCCGGACGGAAGGGAGAAACCGGTCAAGGGCCGGTGCGTCAAAACGAAAAGGAACCCCTCGGGGAAAGATCGCCCATATCCGGTTCATCCTTTGGGGAAACGAAGCTTTTGGCGGGGAACTGGACGGGAGGCGGCCCTTTCGCGGGGATGACAGATGGCGGAATTTTCCGGCGGGGCACCCGGCGGCAGCCGGATGGCTCAAACCATTCCGGCTTGGCGCCGGACCCATTCCGGGGAGCCCATCGGATGCATCCCCGGGCATGGCATCGGCGGCCGGGGCTTTCGTCTGGGAAAATCCGTTTTTCCTCATCGATAAGCGCCCGTCTTTGAAATACCGTTCTTACTCCCTATATAGTATAATAAAAATGGTTTGAGCAAAAATCCCGCCGTTTTTTATGCATCCGACGAGGTGAGTTTCATGCAAAGAGTAACCAATTGTGTTTTTTTTAAGGACGGCAAGGTATTGATGCTGAGAAAGCCGAGCCGCGGTTTCTGGGCTTTGCCCGGCGGCAAAATGGAGCCGAAAGAAACGGTGAAGGAAGCGGTCGTCAGGGAATATTTGGAAGAAACGGGGATCCGGATTAAAGATCCGGTGCTGAAAAGCATTTCCACCTTTTTAGTCGATGAAGGAAACGGCGTTCATGAATGGATGATGTTTACCTTTTTGGCGAAGGACGGGGAAGGGCAGACCAAGGAAACGACCGATGAAGGGATCTTGCAATGGCAGCCCGTTCAAGAAATCGGAAACTTGCCGATGGCCGAGGGCGACCGGTTTATCATCCGCCACGCGCTGAACGGGAACGAGATCATGTACAATTCCTTCCATTATTCTTCCGATTATCGTCTGCTTTCCTACCGCCTGGATCCGGAATTGGCATAATCGAAATGCCGGGTTGAAAAGAAGGGGGTCAAAAGATGCAGTCGCAGCACCAGGAGATGCAGGTTGTGATCATCACGGGGATGTCCGGGGCGGGGAAAACGGTTGCGATCCACAGTTTTGAAGATCTCGGTTTTTTTTGTGTGGACAATTTGCCCCCGCTCCTGCTTCCGAAATTTTTGGAGCTGATGAAGGAAAGCGGCAAGATGAACAAGGTCGCCCTGGTGATGGATCTGAGGGGCAGGGAATTTTTTGACGATTTGTTCAAAGTTTTGGACGAACTGGAACAAAGTCCGTGGATGCAGGTCAAGATTTTGTTTTTGGATGCCGACGATTCCACTTTGGTCAACCGGTATAAAGAATCGCGGCGTTCCCACCCCCTGGCCAAATCCGGGCTCCCCTTGGAAGGCATCCGCCTGGAACGGGCGCTGCTCGAGGAAATCAAAGGCCGCGCCCAAATCATTTACAATACGAGCCAAATGAAGCCGAAAGAACTTCGGGAAAAGATTTTGGAAGAATTCTCCGAAAGCAACGCCAAAATCTTTTCCATCCATATCGTTTCCTTCGGCTTTAAGCATGGCATACCGATCGACGCCGATCTCGTCTTCGACGTGCGGTTTTTGCCGAATCCCTATTATATCCGCAGGATGCGGGAGAAAACCGGCTTGGAATCGGAAGTGTACGACTATGTCATGAAGTGGAACGACACGGCCAAGTTTTTGGAAAAATTGACGGACCTTCTGGAGTTCATCATCCCCCTTTACAAGCGGGAAGGGAAGAGCCAGCTGGTGATTGCGGTCGGCTGTACCGGCGGACAGCACCGCTCCGTCGCCATCGCCAGGTATTTGAAAGAAAAGCTGCAAACCGATTATCCGGTGGAAATCACTCACCGGGAAATAAGCGACGAAAGGAAAAAGTTTCATGATGGAATATAAGGCATTGCCGAAAGTCGTCGTCATCGGCGGCGGAACCGGATTGCCCGTATTGCTGCGGGGGTTGAAACGGTTCCCCGTCAACATTACGGCCATCGTCACCGTCGCCGATGACGGAGGCAGTTCGGGAAGGATACGGGAAGATTTACGCGTCCCTCCCCCCGGCGATATCCGCAATGTTTTGGCGGCCCTCTCGGAGGTGGAACCCCTCATCCTTCAGCTGTTCCAGCATCGGTTCCGTTCCGACGGGGAATTATCCGGCCATTCGTTGGGAAATTTGATGCTTGCGGCGATGACGAACATTACGGGCAATTTTGCCCGCGCCGTGCAGGAAATGAGCAAGGTTTTAAACGTGAAAGGGACGGTCCTTCCTTCTTCCAATCAGATCGTGATGCTGCATGCGGAACTGGAGGACGGCACGGTCATTTCCGGGGAATCGAAAATCCCGTTGGCGGGCAAACGGATCAAACGGGTCTTTTTAACCCCGGATCGTATCGATCCCCTTCCCGAAGCCGTCCGCTCCATTGAAACGGCGGATTTCATCATCGTCGGCCCCGGCAGTCTGTATACCAGCATTTTGCCGAATTTGCTCGTGCCGGGCATCGGGCATGCGGTCCGCCAGGCGAAGGCGAGAAAGATCTATATTTGCAACTTGATGACCCAGCCCGGGGAAACGGACGGTTACAAGGCGAGCGACCATATCCAGGCGATCTTTGACCATATCGGCCATGCATCCATCCATCAAATCATCGTCAACGACGGGGCGATTCCCGAAGAAATCACCGAAAAATATAAGAAAGAAACGTCCATTCCCGTCCTCCCCGATGTCGACAACCTCGTGCGAATGGGTTTGGACGTGATTTCCGAACCGATCGCCGACTACAAGAGCGGGATCGTCCGCCACGATTCGCTCAAGCTTTCGGAAATCATTTTTCAAATCATAAAGGAAACCCTTTAGGGGGCCGTTCGCCCGGCTTCCTTCCGGGACGGCCATGCCGGGTGTTTCCGCCAACGGCAAAAAAGCTGGTCCGTTTGCCCGGCCCGCTGAAGGTATGCGCATCAATCGCTTGCATAAAGGCCGTCCCATCGCCGGATTCTCTTGCTTGGTTTTGGAGCGGAAGGGCGGCTTTCGCGAAAAAGCCGTCCGTTTTTCCGGCCCCCCGCGGCTTTCCGGTGAAGGCTCGGGGAGGGGAAACGGGATGTTTCCCGCAACATGCCGGCGGGACCGCTTACGGACCGAACGGGATGTCCCTGGCAAAACGGGAAAAAGCGGCTTTGGACCGGGAAGCAAGCCAAGGCCGGACAAGGGTTTTCGGGCGTGATGGCCGTTTGGGTGCCGGCGGCGTTTTGACCGCGGGACCAAGGCGTTCAAGGTTTTCCTTTGCCGCCTTAAAATTCTGCGAGGGTCTGCAGGTTCCCTTCCGTGAGGGGCGAAAATGACCGGGGACGGCAGGAAAAAACGCAGGTGTCAATTTGTCCAACGACGGGGGTATGAGGGATGTCATTTGCCTCGGATATCAAAAAGGAATTGACGAATCTGGAGGTCAAAGACTGCTGCGGGAAGGCCGAACTCGCCGCATTGACGCGGATGAACGGTTCGGTTTTTTTTGCAGGCCAGAAGGTTTGGGTGAACGTCCAGACGGAAAATGCGGCGATCGCCAGAAGAATCTACACCTTGATCAAAAAATATTACGATGTGCCGCTGGAAGTCATCGTCCGGAAGAAAATGAGGCTGAAAAAAAATAACATCTATATCGTCCGGATCATCGAAGGCGGAGATATGATCCTGAAAGACTTGGAAATCGTCGGCGAAGGATTTTCCATCAACCGGAAGATCTCCGAAGGCCTCACCCGGAAAAAATGCTGCAAGCGGTCCTATTTGCGCGGCGCTTTCCTTGCGGGAGGCTCGGTAAATAACCCGGAGACCTCATCTTATCATCTGGAGATTTTTTCCCTGTTCAATGAACATGCGGAGTCTCTCCGCTCGCTGATGAACGGCTTTTCATTGAACAGCCGGACATTGCAGCGAAAGAAAGGCTATATCACCTATCTGAAGGAAGCGGAAAAAATCAGCGATTTTTTGAACGTGATCGGCGCCCACAACGCCCTGCTGCGCTTTGAGGACGTGCGGATCGTAAGGGACATGCGGAATTCGGTGAACCGGCTCGTCAATTGCGAAACGGCAAATTTGAACAAAACGATCAGCGCGGCGGTCCGGCAAGTGGAGAATATCAAATTGATCGACGAACAAATCGGCCTCGACTCCCTCCCGGAAAAATTGAAGGAAATTGCGAAGCTCCGCCTGGAATACCAGGATGTCACGCTGCAGGAATTATGCGAAATGGCCTCCGGAAAGATCAGCAAATCGGGAATCAACCACCGCCTTCGCAAACTGGACGACATCGCCGAGAAATTGCGAAGCGGGCAGCCCGTCCGTTTTTGAAACGGGAGAATGGGAGGGGGAGGCGGGCGGCGCGGGGCGAAGGCCGCTCCGCGGCCATTTGCATTGCAGGGCAAGGGGATTTCCGGAAAAGAAAAAGGGGCGCGCAACAAGTGCTGCCCCTTTTTTGCGCGCCCTCCGGCGCCCGTCAAGAAATCGTGTTTCTGGAGATAATGTGGTCGATCAGCCCGTAATCCTTCGCTTCTTGGGCGGTCATGAATTTGTCCCGGTCCGTGTCCTTTTGGATGACTTCCAGCGGCTGGCCGGTATGTTCGGACAAGAGTTTGTTGATCTTGTCGCGCAAGAACAGGATCCGTCTCGCCGCGATTTCGATTTCCGTCGCCTGCCCTTGGGCGCCGCCCAACGGTTGGTGGATCATCACTTCGCTGTTCGGCAGGGCGTAGCGTTTCCCTTTCGTTCCCGCCGCCAGCAAGAAGGCGCCCATGGACGCGGCCATGCCGATGCAGATCGTTTGCACATCCGCCTTGACAAATTGCATCGTGTCGTAAATGGCCATTCCGGCGGTGATGCTTCCGCCCGGGCTGTTGATGTATAAGGAGATGTCCTTTTCCGGATTTTCCGCATCCAAAAACAGCAATTGGGCGACGATGGAGTTGGCCACCTGGTCGTCGATCGGCCCACCGAGCATGATGATCCGGTCTTTCAAAAGGCGGGAATAAATATCGTAGGCACGTTCTCCGCGATTGGTTTGTTCGATGACTGTCGGAATCAAATACATCGGGAAACTCCTCCTTGAAAAAACAATTTTCATACAAAATCATCATACAATAAAGGTCAATAAAGGTCAAACAAAAAGAGGCCCGGCCAATAATACTTTTTTCGCCAAAAAGCGTTCGGTGTAAAAGACGGTAACTAAATTTGCAAAAGCCACGGATAGCCCCTCCGTTTGATCGTGGTATCGCCGCCTCTAATCATAACACGGTTTATCTAGATGAAGTCCAGGAATTCGCGTAAAAAAAAGCAGGCGCAAAGCCGTTCCAATTCCGGAAGTCGATGTTCCCTTGACTGGGAGCGGGATTTTACAAAAATAGGAGGACTTGATCGTTTATCTATGGCTTTTACATATTTTTTGTTGCATTTCATTTTCCAATGAACCGTCAAAAAAAAGAAAAAAATTTTCGGCAAATCCAGTTGCATTTTTTCCAAGCATCTATTATAATAAACTTTGTCATTTGGATATGCCCTCGTGGTGTAATGGATAGCACGCAAGATTCCGGTTCTTGAAATGTGGGTTCGAGTCCTGCCGAGGGCGCTAGATCGGAGTTCGGCGCCGGATGGCGCCGGACGGGCGCAAGACGGAACGGCAAACGTCTTGCGCGGAAAAGGAATGGGGCGTTCCCGTAAGTCCTTATTCGGCTTGCGGACGCCCCGTTCTTTTTTTTGCAAAAGGCGCTTCGTTCCCCCTCCTTTTTGTTCCTGAAGGTCGATTCGGATCGTGCAAAAGACAGAGGGCGATGCCGCTTCGTTTCCACCTAGGTCCCCTTGGTTCGCCTTTGCCAAGCGGCGGAGGCAGCAGCAAGTCTTCCGCGAAGGCCGAGCCCCGCCGGAGAAGCGGATTCCCCGCCGAAAGGCGCCGGAGGCCGTCTCCCGGCCATCCCCTGTCGGCCGGGGCATTTTTTATTTGTTCAATCCCTTTCCTTCGCTTACAATAGGATCGGGGGGATCAAAATGAAACTGCAGACGGGGTTGACCCAGGAACAAAACCTACAGCTGAATATTACCCAGGAATTATTGCAAGCGATTTCTTTATTGCAATATACCTCCTTGGAGCTGGCTTCGTTTTTGGAAGAAAAAGCGGAAGAAAACCCGCTGCTGAACGTGGATATCCATTTTTTCCGGACAACGGATCCCCACGCCAAAAAATGGAACCGTTACAGGAATTACGAAAAGTCCGGCCCCCCCGTGGCGGATATCGAACAAATCCCCTTCCCCGGCTCCTGCTCCCTTGCCGATTATTTGAAAACCCAGAGCCTCCTGCTGCCCTTGGACGGGGAGGAGAGGAAGGCCCTGGACTATTTCATTCTCAACCTCGACGGGAACGGTTATCTCTCCGTCGACGTGGAAGAGGCATGCCGGCAGATCGGGGTTTCCAAGGAGGCGGGGGAAAGGGCGCTGGCCGCATTGCAGCGTTTGGATCCTCCCGGAGTCGGCGCCAGGTCGCTGCAGGAATGCCTGTTGCTGCAACTGGAAAGGTCCCCCGGGGATAACGCCTTGGCCATCACCGTGATCAAAGACTATTTTCAGCCGTTCGTCAACAGGAAGTGGCGGGAGATTTCCCGGAAATTGAACGTTTCCGCCGCCGAGATCCAGAAGGTCATGGACGGGGTGCAAAAACTGAACCCGAAACCGGGGGCCGCCTTCCTGCAGGAACGTCCCCATTACATTATTCCGGATTTTATAGTAAAATATAACGACGGAAAATGGGAAATTGAGATTGCCGAAGCCAATCTCATTGACGTGAAATTGAACCGGGACTATGTCGATGTCTTCCGCGGGAACCCGGATCCGGCGATGAAAGCCTATTTCCGGGAAAAAATGCAGCAATACCGCTGGCTGCAAAAAAGCCTGGCCCAGCGGCGGGAGACGATGATGAAAATCATCGGCGAACTGGTCAAGCTCCAGGAAAAGTTCTTTTTAGGGGAAAAAAACCAGCTCCGCCCGATGACGATGAAGGAACTCGCCGAACGGGCGGGGGTCCATGAATCGACGGTTTCCAGGGTGGTCAAGAACAAATACGTCCGCGCCCCGGGCGGAACTTTTGCCTTGAAGGACCTGTTTTCCGCAAAGCTCGCCAAAAATCGGGAAGAAATATCGGCGCAGCAAATCAAAGGCGAATTGCGGGCGATCATCGACCGGGAGGATAAAAGGCGCCCCTTGTCCGACCAGGAAATCGCGGAGATTTTTCAAAAGAAAGGCATATCCGTCTCCCGGCGGACGATCGCCAAATACCGGGAACAGATCGGCATCCCGAGTTCGAATAAAAGAAGAAGATTCGGAGCAGAATAAGGAGCGGAAAATCCGGTGGAAGTCACGTTTTACAGCCGGCCCGGCTGCCATCTGTGCGAAAGGGCGGAAACGGTTTTGCGGGAATTGACCGAAGAATTGCCGATCACCTTGAAAAAGATCAACATCGACGACAGCGATGAATGGACGGAAAAATACGGGCTGATGATCCCCGTCCTTGAGGTGGACGGACAGATCATCCTATATGGACAAATTGTGAAAGATGAAGCGAGAAACCGCTTACAACAACTCCTCTCCAATTGAAAATATGGCCCTTTCCTGCTATGATTAGAAGTGGAGATGGAAATTTTTTTTAGCGGTAATGGGACCAAAAAAGACTATTAGGGACATTTAATGACCAAATGGTTCGGTGGGATTCGCCAATGGAATCGTTGATCCAAATCCAAAAAAGATTAGTCCCCGATCTTTTGGAAACGCTGGAAAAAAGGTATCAGATCCTGCACACGATATCCTTGATGCAGCCGGTCGGCAGAAGAAGCCTGTCCGCAAGGATGGGGATGACGGAACGGGTTCTCCGCGGAGAGATCGATTTCCTGAAAGAGCAAAAATTAATCGATGTGAAGAGCAGCGGAATGACCCTGAGCCATGAAGGCAAGATTATTTTGTTCAAACTGGAAGAATTTATGCGGGAAGTGACCGGCGTCCTCGAATTGGAAACAAAGCTGAAAAGTCAGCTGAACATCAAGGATGTCGTCGTGATTTCCGGGGACAGCGACACATCTCCCTGGGTGAAATTTGAACTTGGCCGGGCGTGTGTCAAGCGGATCAAAAGCTGCCTCGCCGATCGAAACGTCATTGCCGTCATGGGAGGAACGACGATGGCGGCGGTGGCCGAAGCCTTCACCCCCGATTTTCACGACAAGGAAATCGTCTTTGTGCCGGCGAGGGGCGGTCTCGGGGAAGATGTGAAAAACCAGGCGAATACCATCGTATCCAAGATGGCGGAAAAGTCCGGCGGAAAGCACCGGGTTTTGTACGTCCCTGAACAGGTCAGCCAGGAGATTTACGAGTCGGTGATCGAGGAGCCTTCGATCAAAGAGGTTTTAACCATGATCCAATCGGCCAATATCGTCATCCACGGCATCGGGGAGGCGAAAGCCATGGCCGAAAGGAGAAGGACGGAAGCGGAGATCATGGAGAAAATCACCCGCGGAAAGGCTGTCGGCGAAGCCTTCGGGTATTATTTCAACGAAGAGGGGAAAATCGTCCACAAAGTGCGGACGATCGGCTTGCAATTGCGCGATCTGAACGCCATCCCCCACATCTTCGCCGTAGCCGGCGGTAAATCGAAGGCCAAGGCGATCAAAGCCTATATGAAAATCGCGCCTCCCAATACGGTGCTGATCACCGATGAGGCGGTCGCGAAAAGGTTATTAAAAGGTTAAAACCTTTTAAATATATCAAAAAATTTAAGGAGGAGTTTCATTATGGCAGTGAAAGTTGCAATTAACGGATTCGGACGGATTGGGCGCCTCGTGTTCCGTGCGGCTCTCGACAATCCGGAATTGGACATTGTGGCGGTCAACGACTTGACCGACGCCAAAATGCTTGCCCACCTCCTGAAATACGACTCCGTTCACGGCACCTTGGACAAGGAAGTCACCGTTGACGGCGATTCCTTCATCGTCGACGGCCATCGCGTGAAGGTTCTCGCGGAACGCGATCCGGCCCAACTGCCATGGAAAGAACTCGGCGTCGATATCGTGGTGGAATCCACCGGCCGTTTCAGAAAACGGGAAGATGCCGCCAAGCATTTGGAAGCCGGCGCGAAAAAAGTGGTGATTACCGCTCCCGCGAAGGATGAAGATATTACGATCGTCATGGGCGTCAACGAAGAAAAATACGATCCGCAAAATCACCATATCATTTCCAACGCGTCCTGCACGACCAACTGCCTGGCTCCCTTCGCAAAAGTGCTGCATGAAAAATTCGGCATTAAACGCGGCTTGATGACGACGATCCATTCTTACACGAACGACCAACAAATCCTGGATTTGCCCCATAAAGACTATCGCCGCGCCCGCGCTGCCGCCGAATCGATGATCCCGACCACGACGGGAGCCGCAAAAGCGGTCGCTTTGGTGCTGCCGGAATTGAAAGGAAAACTGAACGGCATGGCCGTTCGCGTGCCGACGCCGAACGTATCCCTCGTCGATTTGGTGGCCGAGCTCGAAAAAGAAGTCACCGTGGAAGAAGTCAACAAGGCCTTGAAAGAAGCGGCGGAAGGCGAATTGAAAGGTATCTTGGCCTACTCTGAAGAACCGCTCGTTTCCAAAGACTACAACCATACGACCGTATCTTCCACCATCGATGCCCTGTCGACGATGGTCATCGAAGGCACCATGGTCAAAGTCCTTTCTTGGTATGACAACGAATACGGCTATTCCTGCCGCGTCGTCGACCTGGCCGCTTACATCGCCAAGAAAGGTTTATAATTCGGCCGAACCCATCACCGCCTGAACAACGTTTTCCGGGGGAAGCGGGGATCTCGATTTCCCCCTTCCCCTTTTATCTTTTTTTGAACAGCCCCTGAAGGGGCCGAAAAAACCAGGGAGGTCGCCACGTATGAACAAGAAAACCGTGAGGGATATTGATGTAAAAGGGAAACGGGTATTCGTCCGCGTCGACTTCAACGTGCCGATGAAGGACGGAAAAGTGACCGATGACACGAGAATCCGCGCCGCCCTTCCGACCATCCGTTACTTGATCGAACACGGGGCGAAAGTGATCCTCGCCAGCCATCTCGGCCGGCCGAAAGGACAAGTGGTGGAAGAAATGCGCTTGACCGCCGCCGGGGAAAGACTTTCGGAGCTCCTCGGGAAAAAGGTGCTGAAAACGGACGAAGCCTTCGGGGACACGGTGAAAGCGGAGATCGAAAAAATGCAGGAAGGGGACGTGCTCCTGTTAGAAAACGTCCGCTTCTATCCCGGCGAAACGAAAAATGATCCGGAACTGGCGAAAGCCTTTGCCGAATTGGCGGATGTGTACGTCAACGACGCCTTCGGTTCCGCCCACCGGGCCCACGCTTCGACGGAAGGCATCGCCCGTCATTTGCCCGCCGTTGCCGGATTTTTGATGGAAAAAGAATTGGCGGCATTGGGCGGAGCTTTGGAAAATCCGAAACGTCCGTTTACGGCCATCATCGGCGGCGCGAAAGTGAAGGACAAGATCGGCGTCATCGATAACCTTTTGGATAAAGTGGACAATCTGATCATCGGGGGCGGACTCGCCTATACCTTCGTCAAAGCGAAGGGCTATGAAATCGGAAAATCGCTCCTCGAAGAAGACAAGATCGAATTGGCGAAAGAATTCATGAAAAAAGCGGAAGAAAAAGGCGTCAAATTTTACATGCCCGTCGACGCCGTTGTCGCCAAAGAGTTCTCCGAAAATGCCGAATCGAAAGTCGTGGATATTGACGCCATTCCGGAAGACTGGCAGGCCCTCGACATCGGCCCGAAGACGGCGAAACTTTACCGCGATGTCATCCTCCAATCGAAATTGGTCGTATGGAACGGACCGATGGGCGTCTTCGAATTCGACAAATTTGCCGAAGGGACGAAACAAGTCGCCCTGGCTTTGGCCGATGCGAAGGATGCCTTTACCGTGATCGGCGGCGGGGATTCTGCCGCAGCCGTAAAAAAATTCGGCCTGGCCGATCAAATGGGCCATGTTTCCACCGGCGGAGGCGCTTCATTGGAATTCATGGAAGGGAAAGTGCTTCCCGGGGTTGCGGCCTTGGATGACAAAGAATGAACATCTGCATAAAGGAAGAAAGATGAGCGATGCGGACTCCCTCATCTTTCTTTTTGCTAAAATAAAAATGGAAAACCAGTTTTCATTTTGAAAGGAAGATGAGGATGCGCAAACCCATTATCGCCGGCAATTGGAAGATGCATAAAACCGCCGCCGAAGCGGTGGATTTTGTCGAAAAGGTAAAGGATAAAATACCGCCCAATGATCGGGTGGACGCGGTGGTTTGCGCGCCGGCCCTGTTTCTCGACCGGCTTGTCGGCGCCGTGAAAGGATCGGAACTGGCCGTCGGCGCGCAAAACATGCATTTTCAGGATCAAGGAGCCTTTACCGGGGAAATCAGCCCCCTGGCCCTGTCCGATCTTGGCGTCCAATATGTGATCATCGGCCATTCGGAACGGAGAGAGATGTTCAACGAAACCGATGAATCGGTCAACAAAAAGATGCACGCCGCCTTTAAGCATTCGCTGGTTCCCATCGTCTGCGTCGGGGAAACCCTCGAGCAGCGGGAAAAGGGCGAAACGAAGCATGTGGTGGAAACCCAGATCAAAAAAGCCTTTGAGGGATTGAAACCGGATCAGGCGGAAAAGGCGGTCGTCGCCTACGAGCCGGTTTGGGCGATCGGGACCGGCAGATCGGCCACGGCGGAAGACGCCAATGAAGTTTGCGGATACATCCGGTCCGTGATCGCCGACATGTTCGGCAAGGAAGTCGCGGAAAAAGTCCGCATCCAGTACGGCGGAAGCGTAAAGCCGGACAATATCGGGGATTTTGTCAAACAGCCCCATATTGACGGTGCCCTTGTCGGCGGAGCCAGCCTGGATCCCCAATCATTTCTTCAATTACTGGAGGCATCGAAATGAGCAAAGCACCAACAGCCTTAATCATCCTTGACGGTTTCGGACTGAGGGATGAAGTGAAGGGGAATGCGGTCGCCCAGGCGAACAAGCCGAATTTTGACCGTTATTGGAACGAATTCCCCCATTCCACGCTGAAAGCCAGCGGGGAAGCCGTCGGTTTGCCGGAAGGCCAAATGGGGAATTCGGAAGTCGGCCATTTGAATATCGGCGCGGGAAGGATCGTTTATCAAAGCCTGACCCGGGTGGACATTGCCATCCGGACCGGGGAATTTGAAAAAAACGAAACCTTTTTGAAGGCCATTGAACATGTGAAAAAACACGGTACGAATTTGCATATTTTCGGCCTCCTTTCCGACGGAGGGGTGCATTCCCATATCAACCATCTGTTCGCCCTGCTCCGGCTGGCCCAAAAGCAAAACCTGCCGAATGTCTATGTGCATGCCTTTTTGGATGGCCGGGATGTGGGGCCGCAAACGGCGAAAACCTACATCCGGCAAACGCTGGACAAAATGAAAGAATACGGCGTCGGCCAATTCGCCACCATTTCCGGCCGGTATTATTCCATGGACCGCGACAAACGCTGGGACCGGGTGGAAAAGGCATACCGGGCCATGGTGTACGGGGAAGGCCCGAAATACCGGGATCCCTTCGCCTGCGTGGACGATTCCTATAAAAACGGCATTTACGACGAATTTGTCATCCCCTCGGTCATGGTGGACGAAAACGGGGAACCGGTGGCGACGATTAAAGACCGGGACGCGATCATCTTTTACAATTTCCGTCCCGACCGGGCCATCCAAATTTCCAACGCCTTTACCAACGAAGAGTACACCCATTTTGACCGCGGCCCGAAACATCCGAAGGATTTGTTCTTCGTCTGCCTGACCCATTTCAGCGAAACGGTGAAAGGCTACGTGGCCTTCGAACCGACCAGCCTGGATGATGTGCTGGGAGAAGTTTTATCCAAGCACGGCTTAAAGCAGCTCCGGATCGCGGAAACGGAAAAATATCCCCATGTCACCTTCTTCTTTAACGGCGGCAGCGAACAGCAATTCCCCGGGGAAGACCGGATTTTGATCAATTCCCCGAAGGTGGCCACCTACGATTTGAAGCCGGAAATGAGCGCCTATGAAGTGACCGACGCCTTGCTGAACGAATTGAAAAAAGACAAATACGATGTGATCATCTTGAACTTTGCCAACCCGGACATGGTCGGGCATTCCGGCAAACTGGAACCGACGATCAAGGCGGTGGAAGCCGTCGATGAATGCCTGGGGAAAGTCGTCGATCTCATTCTGGAAAAGGGCGGAACGGCGATCATCACCGCCGACCACGGAAACGCCGATGAAGTGGTCACATTGGACGGAAAGCCGATGACGGCCCATACGACAAACCCGGTTCCCGTCATCGTCACGAAGAAAGGGATCGAATTGCGCGATGACGGAATTTTGGGCGATCTGGCACCGACGATGCTGGATCTGCTCGGAATTGAGAAACCGGAAGCCATGACAGGAAAAAGCTTAATCAAAAAATAACTTGGAGGAGAGATCATCATGCCATTGATCAAAGAAATTTACGCCCGTGAAGTATTGGATTCCAGAGGCAACCCGACGGTGGAAGTGGAAGTTTACACGGAATCGGGAGCTTTCGGCCGCGCCCTTGTCCCGAGCGGCGCATCCACCGGGGAATATGAAGCCGTTGAACTTCGCGACGGGGACAAAAGCCGGTATTTGGGGAAAGGCGTTTTGAACGCCGTGAAAAACGTCAATGAGATCATCGCCCCGGAAATCGTCGGTTACCATGTCCTCGATCAGGTGGCCATCGACAAGGCGATGATCGAATTGGACGGCACCGAAAATAAAGGGAAATTGGGCGCCAACGCCATTTTGGGCGTATCCCTGGCCGTCGCCCGGGCCGCCGCGGATTACCTCGGCGTCGAATTGTATCAATATCTCGGCGGATTCAACGCCAAACAGCTTCCGGTGCCGATGATGAACATCCTGAACGGGGGAAAACACGCCGACAACACCGTCGACATCCAAGAATTCATGATCCTGCCGGTGGGCGCTCCCAATTTCCGCGAAGCGCTCCGCATGGGGGCGGAAATCTTCCACAGCCTGCGCGCCGTTTTGAAAGCGAAGGGCTATAACACCGCCGTCGGCGATGAAGGCGGCTTTGCCCCGAGCTTAAAATCCAACGAAGAAGCGCTGCAAACGATCATTGAAGCCATCGAAAAAGCCGGCTACAAACCGGGAGAAGAAGTGATGCTCGGGATGGACGTGGCCGCATCCGAACTGTTCAACAAAGAAGACGGCAAATACCATTTCCCGGGAGAAGGCGTCGTCCGCACATCCGCGGAAATGGTGGACTTCTACGAAGACCTGTGCAACAAATATCCGATCATTTCCATTGAAGACGGTCTCGGGGAAAACGACTGGGACGGCTTCAAGCTTCTGACCGAACGCCTGGGCAAGAAAGTGCAGCTCGTCGGGGACGACCTGTTCGTCACCAATACGAAAAAATTGGCGCAAGGGATCGAAAAGGGAATCGCCAACTCCATCCTGATCAAGGTGAACCAAATCGGCACGCTGACGGAAACTTTTGATGCCATCGAAATGGCGAAAAAGGCGGGGTATACGGCCATCGTTTCCCACCGTTCCGGCGAAACGGAAGACAGCACGATCGCCGATATCGCCGTGGCGACCAATGCCGGTCAAATCAAAACCGGCGCGCCGTCCCGCACCGACCGGGTGGCCAAATACAACCAGCTCCTCCGCATCGAAGACCAATTGGGCGACACGGCCCAATATCTGGGATTGAAAGCATTCTACAACCTGAAAAAATAATCCGGCCGTTAAAGCATCCCGTGCCGGCGGCACGGGAAGGAAAAAACGGCAGGCATACGGCACGCTTTCGGCCATCGGCCGGCGGCGTGCCGTTTTTTGCTGTCAGGCATGGGTGTAGAGCAGGCGGGAAGCTTCAGAGCACGCGTAAGCGATTCCAGGATTTGCAGGGAAAGGAACCGACGGACGGAAAAAAGGTCGATAAACTGCGAAGATTTGACCTGTGGCGGGACTGCCCTTTTAAGGTATAATGGCATTAAACAAGCTTCGACAGCTTCAACGGGGTTTCATCGGAAAATTCCCGAGGCTTTGCTCCCGGAACCTGTGCATCCCGGGGAAAACCTTCGATGGAATATCCGCCCGAACCGATGTGTTGTGAGGAGGTTATGTGATGGAATATTCACCCTTGTCGCTCTTGAAGGAGCTCAGAAAGTTCAGCTGGAAGGAGGAATCCTGGTTTTTGCCTCTCGCTTCGGCCATCGAAGGCGTAACCGCCGCGGAAGCGGCGTGGCGTCCGGACGGACATACCAACAGCATTTGGCAAATCTTGAATCATCTCAATTATTATAACGAACGCGTCCTGGAACAATTGCAAGGCAAGGAACCCGCCCCGCAGACAATCACCAATACGGAAACCTTCGGTCCTCCCGGGGATCCGGATGATCGGAAGGGATGGGAGGAGACCCTCCGCCGCACCCGGCAGATTGCCCAAGGCATCGAAGAGGCCCTGGAAAAGCTTGACGGCAAAGATTTGGAAAAGGAGGGCTTCTTAGAAAAACTCGCAGCGTGGATCATGCACGACACGTATCACACGGGACAAATCGTTTTGCTGAGGAAAATGCAAGGGACATGGCCCGCACAAAGGGAATAACCGGCAAGGAAAATATCCTTGCTTTTTTCTTTGTTAACCGGAATATAACCGGGAGTTTCCCCGATCATCAAAAAACCGATGCACCAAGAAGGAGCACACGGTCATAGGCGGAAAGCCTCCGAGGAAGGGAGACCGAGGCGGTTTCTTCCGGTGCGGGGTGACGATGAGGAGGGAATAAAATGGGGCGGAGCCAATCTTAACTTTCTTGCTCCGCCGATTTTTGATCGTGGACGGGTAAGAAAGGACGGCCTGCCGTCCGAAACCGGCGCCTTTCCAAAAAGCGGCAGGAAACCGGTCGCCCTTGTATGCGGATGAAAGGGAGAAAGGGAAAGATGCAGCCGGAAAACCGGTCACGCGAAGGACAAAAGGGAGGCAAACGGTCCCGAGTCCTGCGGGACTTGGATAAAATGTGTCAAAGGTCGTCATGCCGCCGATCGATGGCCGGACTCCTGGATGCATTCCTGTGGATTGTGCAATCCTTTGGTGTTTTACGCGCCTCCTCACCGGGCTTCGTAAAAATGCAAATAGGCGGCTTCCAAGGAAGGATGTTCATGGAGAAGTTCACCTTTCGTGCCTTCGAAAAGGAGCCGTCCCTGTTTCAGCAGACGGATGTGAAGCCGGTCCGGATCAACCGGCAAACCTTCGACTACGTCCAGCTGGTGGGTGGACAAAACGATGGCCGCCTGTTCCGTCCTGGAGAGGATGAGCCGCTTCAATTCGTAAATGGCAACCGGATCCAGCGCCGCAAAGGGCTCATCCAAAAAGATGAAATCCGCATCCAATGCCAATGCGGCAATATGGCAGACCTTTTTCTTCATCCCGTTGGACAAGGCGTAAATAAATTTATTTTTTTCTTTTTCAAGATCAAAGGCGGCGAGCAGTTCCTTCACGCGTTTCAGGGATTGCTCCCGGCAGGAACCGTACATTTTCAAAACGAAGGAAACGTATTCCATGATCGTCAGTTCCTCAAAAAGGACGGGTTTTTCCGGGGAAAAAGACATGCGGTATTTTAGCGTTTTGGCCCTCGGATTTTGTTCGTCCGTCAAGTATTTGATTTTTTGCCGTTTCAGATCGGCCTTCAGAATTTCCTTGATGAACGTCGTTTTTCCGGCGCCGTTATGCCCAAGCAGGACGTAGATTTCTCCCCTTTGAAAGCGGGTGGAGACGTGGCTCAGCGCGGTTTTCTCCCCGTAGGAGACGGACAGGTCTTCAATGGCGATTTCATTCAGCCGCATTCAAATCCTTCCCTTTTTGCCAAAATAAACCCCGATGGAACGGTTGAATAGGAGAACGATGAACGTGATGGGGAACGCAAGCAGGATGGCGGCGATGATGATATGGAAGAACCCGATTTCCACTTCGCCGCTCGGCAATAGCCGGTACAGCGGAAAGGCATCAAAGGGATAACTCTTTGCCCGTTCCACCGGCTGCCTCAAGTTCATGGAAAAAAGGACGAACGAGATCAGAAATCCGATCACCGTGTTCAGAAAAGCGATGATTACGAAAGCCCGAACGGTTTTCATCCGGTTCCCACCTTCAGTATATTTGAATTCTTGCCTGTTGCGAGGTTTGAATCATTCTCATGGAAAGGAGATCATCCTCCCGCCACCCGATGGAAAACGGTCATTCGGCGACCGCGGTCCGGCCGCCGATCCCCAAGGATCCCCTATCCCGTATCCCGCCGGTCTGGCCAACGGCTTGATAGGGAGCATCCGCCGGCGGTCAAATCCACGAAATGGCTTCCCCCGCCGGGAAATTTGCAGCCGCACACGAACCGGGAAAAAACGGAATGCAGCGCGTCTCCTCTTTTACATGAGCCCTCTCCCGCCTGTTTTCCCGATAGCCGCCGATCCTAATGGACGTTTGTGTCATCCTGGGATCCGCCGATCGTTAAAATCAGCATTCCGTACAAAACGAGGGCCGTCAGGAGAAAGACGGCGGCCCTGCCGGATACGGAACCGAGTTCCATGACCCGGCCGACATACTCTGGCCATATTCGATAGGAAGTGACCAATACAAAAAAGCTGGCGATCATTTGCAAAGCCGGTCCGAAAAATTGATGGAACCAATAATAGATGAGAACGGCGATATATAAACCAAATAAGTACGTGACAAGGGAATTGCCAATCCCCAAAGATTTGCACAAAAAGGCGAAGGATTGACCATGGAAAAGGGAAATCAGCCAAAGATAGAAAATGAAAAATATGGCGCCTGACGCAAAATAAAGCGTCAGCAGCGTCCCCGCATGGTTCAAATGGGATAGGCGGAGCAGGGCGATCCCCGGCGCCGTTTTGGCCAGATGGGCAAAAGTGAAGGCCGTTCCGCCCAAAATCAAAAAGATCAAATAAATCTCGGAAATGCTGTAAAAATTTCCGGCGATTTTCGAGACCGCAGCCATGAAAAAAACGGTGGACGCCAAAAAGATCAGATAATCCTTCATATGAATAAGGGCCAAAAAACCGTAACCGGACGGGAGTCTTTTCAGCCAATAAACCCGCCGGGCGTTTTCCGCCCACGGCTGTTCCGTTTCGCGGTCCTTGGCGTGAAGCAAAAGAAAAAGAACGAAGGCAATGAGCATCACCAAAACCGATTGCCAGGCGGGGACCCGGCGGTCCAGCCACAGCCTCCCGTACCATTGATGCAAAGGAACGCTTAATTCGCAGACGACGATTCCGAAAAACAGCCCGTATTTCATAAGCATCCGGTTTTTCGCGATCCGGAAGCGCCGCAAAAGGCGCCGGACGGCCCTTTCCCCGGAAACGGCGATGATGAAATACACCTGGGTCAAGGCCTGCCAAAACAGCAAGGAATCAAACAGCGGAATATTGTCGTAAATGGATAAAACGATGAAAAGAATTAGGATTGACAAAAGGAACGGCAGGAAAAAGGAAAAGAAATTCTTCACCGGCCGCCAATAATCCTCGGTAATGTAATGCAGCAGGGAACCTTCCGCTTCCTCCTTCGGTTTCTCTTTCGTCACGAAAAAAATGTAGGGAAAGAGGCCGCCGATCAGAAAAATATAGGATGCCTCAGGGAAAAGCCCCATTTCCATAGGGATATGGAAATCGGCCAGGAAAGGGGCCAATGCGGCAAAGAACAGGACAAAGAGAATCAGGAGAATCAGCAGGAAGAACGTTTCCGGTTTTTGATAGAGATTGATCAGCAGCCGGTTGACCGTTCTTTTGAACAATAGCCGGATGAAGAGAAGCCCTTTTTCCATGCCTTTTCCTCCGGGAAAAACGAAATGGCTTGCGAATGAATCGATGATTGGCCGTCAAAACGGGACATGCCCTTCTTCACAGACGAAAGCAAAACGGCTTGCCGTGGGTCGGCCGTGTCACCCCCGGCATCCCGGAGGTCCGGCCGGCCTGTTCAGGCAGCGGGAACTGCGGGGGAAGGGGAGACCGGGCAAATCACTTTGTTTCCTTCTATATCGGTTGGAAGGCCGGCATCTTAAAAACTTGCAGCCAATTCGGACTGCATTTCGGATCCGTTGAAAAATTCCCCTCTTTCTGCCCATCCGTTTTCGCCAGCCTGCTATATTCAGAATATTACTATATTTGATAAAAATTTACAGCAGAAATTTGCTTGAAATCTTTCGACAAACCCAGGAACGGGAGGTATCCTAGGGAAAGTGTTTCCCGTCTTTCCCGCGCATTGTCCATGATGAGGCGATCCAACTGCTCCGAACATTCAATGGATCGGTCGTTTCGGGGCGCCCCACGAAGAGACCGTCACCGAATCAGGAAAACGTGGATTCGGAAACTTCAAATCCGTCGGGAAAGCGGTTGGGGAGGATTGGGGCAGGGGCTGAAATCATATAGAATCTGCCCGGTGGGCCAGCGGGGCTAGAGAAGCGCGTTTGCATATCGGTTAAAAACGCAGGCGGGCTGGGCAAGAAAAGGAAAGGCAAAACAGGAGATTGTTGAACGGAGGAAGGGCTCCGGCGTTTCATGGCCATAGGGCTGAAAGCACACACCAAGGCAAGAACGATGATCGGACTTCGCGTCGAATCGTTCTCTGCAGGCCGCAAGCATACAACCAACAGGGCAAAAAATCGCAGGCAAAAGGCCGTCAATACCGTTATCCTGTCCCGTTTTTGCCGGGGATGTCCTTAAAGCCGGCCCGGCCGGTTTGAAACGGGAGCAGAAAAAAGCAAGGAATCCAAATTTCTGTTTCCGCTCCCATTCCCTCTTGGGCGGCGGAAGAAAATTCCGGCGATCGGAATTTCCATCAGGCATATCTGTACCGGGCCAATGTCTTCGGTCCCCATAGGAAGATGACGATCAAGGCCGCAATGGCGGCGATCGGGCCGGCGACGGCCGGATCGTAATGGGAGCCGTAGTTCGGGAACAATGCGAAGCTCACGTTGATCATCGAATGGCGGAAAGCACGCTTTTTGAAGTTGTTATACAGCCAACATCAGGACACGTGCCGCAACGGTAAACAGGCATTGCCATAGGATCCGGCATGCGGTATGGTGCGCTTGCATATAAGGGACCACATGCCAGATCCCCCACACCACCTCCATCATCAGGCTGGCGGGCAGGGGCGTTCCACCGATCCTGCATCGGATCGACGGCATATCCCAATTCACCCCGCCTCTTTGCCGATCGCGGCAATAAAAAACACGACAAAAAAGACCGGTATCATAGAAAGCGGAATTCGCCATTCGGGAAGCGCACTTCCCGCAAGGCGCAAAACGCCGTAAGACAGGAGCATGACCGCGGGCATCAGCGACAGGATGGGCGCATACCATATCCTTTTTTTGATGCCCCGATCGAGGAAAACTTTCTGAAACAGCTGCCCCCTCCAGGAGGAGCAAGGCGGAGTAGGTGCTCTTTTTCTTGGACTTTATGTCCGCATATTTTTCTTCCTTAATAAACCAGCATGAGTGCTGCGATCATCGGGCAAAAGGCCATGAACGAACTTACGGGAAGCCGGTCCGCCAAGTGTTCGGCCACGGCGCCAAACAGCCAAAAGGGGATCGAACGCGCAAAAACCAAGATGAAAAATTTTAAAGGTGCCGGACTTTTGAATGATGGACCGGCATTCATGACGCGATGCCTCCCAGGGGCGTTTTTTAAGAATTTTTCCGTCTCCGCGGCAAAGCCTGCCGGCATCCCGGCCAATTGCCGCCATTTCCCCGGCAGGCAGCGTTTCCTTCAATTCCGTCGGTACGGCGTCGCGGATGATGGCTCCGATGCCCCCACCGAATTTAAGCCGTTCTTCACCGTTTTTCCCGCGTCAACAAGACGACGCATTCCACGTGAACGGTATGGGGGAACAAGTCCACCGGCTGGATCTTCACCGGCCGGTACCCGAAGGGAACGAGTTCCTTCAAGTCTGCGGCCAAGGTATCCGGGTTGCAGGAAATGTACACGATCCGGCCGGGCGAGGAGCGGCCGATTTTCCGCATCACTTTTCCCCCGGCCCCGGAGCGGGGAGGGTCCAGCAACAGCAGATCGGGTCTTCCCAGCTTTTCGATGGCTTCATCGATTCCGTGTCTGGCGTCTTTGGCAAGGAAAAAGGCGTTTTGGATGCCGTTGTCCTCCGCGTTCCGCTTGGCCGATTGAACGGAGGTTTCCACGATTTCAATGCCCATCAGTTCCCGGGCCCGCTTGGCGAAGGGCAGGGAAAAGGTGCCGACGCCGCAAAAAAGGTCGATAACCTTTTCCGTTTCTTGGGGGCGGGCCATATCCAGGGCCAATTCCACCAGCCTTTGAGCCTGGGCCGGGTTGGTTTGGAAGAAGGTGTCAAACCAGAGCCGGTAGCGGAATCCGGCCAATTCGTCGAAAATGAAATCCCGGCCCGCCAGGATATGGGTCCGTTCGGCCCCTGTCCGGTCCGCCCAGTTCCGGTTTTCCATCCAAAGCAAACTTTTCACCTGGGGGAATTTCCCGGTGATCCGTTCCGCCAAATCATTCGCCGCCTTTTCCAGATGGCCGGCCGGCGGTTCGGTGGCAAAGAGGGCCAGCATGATCTCCCCTGTGGCGAAAGACTCCCGGACCAATACGTGCCTGAGCAACCCTTCATGGGTGTCCTTATCATATCCAGGAAGGTGATGCTCCTTGGCCCAGGCGGCCGCCTCCATCGCCGCGCCGATCATGTTTTTCCCGGCGATGAAACAGGTTTCCAGGGGGATGATCTTGCGGAAATTCCCTTGTTCATGCAGCCCTAACGAGCCGTCCGGGGCGAAGGTGAATTCCATCTTGTTGCGGTAATGCCACGGGTGTTCCATGCCGATGGTCTCTTCCACCATGTCCGGGTCGAAGCCTTGGGAGGCGAACGCCTGCTTGACCCGGTCCGTTTTCTGCTTCAATTGCCCCGAATAGTTCCAATGCTGCCAGACGCAGCCCCCGCAGCGTTCAAAATGGGGGCATAAGGGCGTCACCCTTTCGGGATGGGGTTCCAGCACCGTTTCCAGTTTCGCCTTGATCCGCTTCCGTTCCGGATGATCGGCCGAAACCCGCACCCGTTCGCCGGGAAGGGTATTCGGAACGGTTAATGTGATTTTTTTCTTTCGGCCGTCTCCCAATTCCCGCCATAGGACGGCCTGCCCCAGCCCCTTCCCGTCCAAATGCTGGATTTCCGTATCAAGGATCTTTTCCATTGATTTCTCCATCGCAAACGCCTGCCTTTGTCGAAATGGTTTTTTCTCTAAGCCGATGTTTTAACATTTATCTCCAATGGAAACGGGATATTCCTTTTTTCGCACCGCATCGATTTTCGGCCGAATGGCCGAATCAGCAGGGAAAACCGCACTTTGGCCATCAACCGTTTCCGGCTTGTCATCCGGGGATTCAAGCGCATGGGTTTTTCCGGTGTCCGCCCTTGACTTGAACGAGATATGCTTCTTTTGCGACACGGCGATGGCCCGGCTTTTCTATGGTCCGCCCATGACCGTATCACAGGGAGGGAGCTTCAGTCAATAACTTGGCGGCCCACGCCTATACCCGGCCATGGAACGGTACCTTTTTCCGGCGGAAAACACCGGCACCATCTCTATTTTAAAGAAATTTCGCCGTTTATGAAATGACTACCCCTTTTCGGTGATGGATCAAGGGGGATGGGATATTTTTCCGTTTGTTGAGCATACAAGTTTCAATCCATTTAGGCGATGGCGGGGGAAATGCTTTCCCTGCCGGAGAATAGGTCAAGCGGTTCCGTTTCTTCCGCTGCCGCATGGTTTTTGCGCATTTTTGACAAAATCACGAAATCGGAAGAGGGATTTTTTAACAAATCCATATTTTCATAGATTTATTAAGCAAAAATGGATTTACATTGGCCGTATTCGCGGTTCCGGCAGGAAGAACCGGCTTCGGTCGGGAAAAGACGTTCATGTAAAAGGCGCGGCATTGAACTGGTGCCAAAACGGCACACTACCTAGGGGGAAAGGATGAAAAAGCCATTAAAAATTTTTATTTTATTCTCATCCCCATCGGGATTTTTGCCGCCCTTCGTTTTTACTCGATCTAGACAATTACGTTTGACGATGCGAAGAAGGGGGATTTGGTCGATGGTTACGAGACGCCGAATAAAGACGATGTCGCAAAGGTCTATCAAATCTTCTACGGGGCTGCAGGAGGACAAGACGTCCTTATGGCGGTATTTTCCGTCGAAAAAAGAAAGCGAAAACCGTCTATGATGCGGAAGGGTATTCGGATTTTTCCGTGATGTGGCTGGATGACGAAACCCTTCAAATAAGAAATAGAGAATCCGGTATCGACGATGCGGATCAAAGCATGAGGCTCAATATTTTCAAAGCTATTTATGATGAACGGGGAAGGGCCTGCAGGAGTTTCGCGATGAAGGATGAATATTTAAACTGCTATACGAGGGAAGATGCCTCGAACTTTCATTGATTGGGTAAGGTTTAAGGATACCCTGACTTTCTTGATCGGTACAGGGTTTGAAGAGGTCCTTCACTTCGAGATGATGGGCGAGGCTTTTTCGTTTTGGCGCGGGAGGGAACCCGCCTTCCCTCCCGACGGCCGGCAGGCGGTGCGTAAATCGTCTGACCGCCAAGATGGGCGGAGCCGAAAGGTCTTCGCCGTCACGCGCAAACCCTTGGGCAGGACAAAGGCTGGCCAAGGGTTTTTGCGCGGCTTTTTATCGGATGGTTTAGGGCGGCCGGACCGGACAAAATCGGGATTCATCCGCCAAGAATTGTTTCCTGTAAATTTTGGGCTGAAATTTTTTGTAATGGGCGGGCCGAAGCAAGGGAGATTTATATCAACATTTTGCCTCTTAATTTTTGTAAGATCTCTTTTTCGGTATGATACATCCCTTGGCCATCCGTGTGGTCCAATTCCCGTTCCAATTGGTTGATCAGATTTTTTGCCCCTTCCACATCCCCCTTTAAAAATTTGATGATGGCAAGGGAACGATGATAGGCATATGAATCGAATCTAGGTATCTCTTTAAATAATTTTTCGAATTCTTCCAGGCTATCTTCATTGTTTTCATACAAGAATTTGCAGAGTATGTATAAACTGTTAAAACTTCCTTTGATCCATTTCTTATCCCTTAAAGGAGGTCCGTGGACAATCGGCTCCAGAATCGACAAAATCTGTTCCATCTTGCCGGCGTCAAAATAATGATAAAAAAGAAAAGTATTGATCATGGGATTTTCCAGCGCATTTTTTTCTTTCATGATTTCCTTGCACTGTTCGATCAACCCTTTATCCCAGTCCATGGGCCTTTTTGAACCAAACATCTCGCTCAATACTTGAATTTTTAACAAATACGTCTGATCCTTGTCCCGAAATAATAAAAATAAATTTCCGCCATCGTTTGCTTCTCCTTTTGGAATCGGGAATGAGGTGGCTATAAAAATGGCCATGTTCAGGATGGTGTACCATAGCATCCGATCGTTTTCGGCAGTCTTCCAAATCATAAAAAAACCAAAAAAGGCAATCAGACTAAAAAAAGGGCCTCCGAACAAATACAGTCCCCACTTTGCTTTTATTTTGGAAAAACCATGGGGGGCGGGGGTCAGGAATGAGACGCCGCCGAAATACATCCAATGTTTATTTTCACGGATTTTTACTTTTCCTTGGGCTTTTGCAATGAAAAAGGGTCCAAAAGCAAGGAAATGGAAACGCATCCCGGATGATACCCCAAAGATCGTATGCCCCAATTCATGCCAAAAAATAGAAATAAGCAAACCAAGGAACAAAATCCATAGATCAAAAACCGTCGGCGCCGACGAAGGAAATATGTTCGAAATGAGTAAGGAAATGAAAAAGATCATCAGGAGCAAAAGACCGGGTCTATCAATGATCTTTCGCATATAATCCTCCTTAAACCTTATTGCTGAATGACCGCTGTAAATCGTCTTCCGCGGGGAGCCCCGTTGATGTCTGGACGCCCTGGGGATTAATTACTTGTCGTCTTTCTCCTGGCGCACGATGAAACAATGCAGTAAAAAGAGAGTTGCGGCGGGGACCGCAGTTTTTCTCCGTCTGATGAAATTCATGCTTTCCTCCGGACGCCTGATTCAACCTTTTGCCGGATAGATTTAAAATGAATTCCTTTAAAAGATAAATACTCCAATATCTGTAAATATCCTTCTTGGCAAGCGTTGCCGTTTTGCGTTCCTTTGCCAGGTTTTATGAACGGTTCTATGGAGGAAATGTTTTTGGCGCAGTTGGCGAAAAGACTCACGGCTGGTGAAAACAAGAAAAAGCCTTGCCAACCTCCGGTGCCTCCGGCATTCAACAGGCAGGAAACTTGTGCGGGCCAGGAAAAGATGCGCAACGGCTCCGTTTGAATTGTGGACAAAACTTTAGTTGAAGCATATTCTTTGAAACCGGGAAAGTCCTTTCTAAAAGAAAGGTGAAATAACGGCGGCTCCGGTTAAAATTTTTACAGTAAGCGGGACAAAGATCTTGCAAGAAGGCCTTTCTCCGGATCCTGCTTGCGGAAAAAGTTTATGGCCGTCTCATTGGCGGCTGATCGCATTTGAGGGAAAGCGGCATCCGGCGCATATGCCGTTCCGTCCATTCAGGCAAGAAACGTTCATTGGCGACCGGAAAACGAGGATGCAGAAGGCTCCTTAAAATCCGAATACGTTGCGGGCAACGAATTTGCGTTTTTGGTATGTGGCGGTCGCCTTTTTTTCCTTGCCATTTTGTTTGCCTTCCTTTTAAACTTATTCAACGGATTCTGCCGAAACAAAATTTTCCGGTTTTATTAGCAATCCGCCCTTTTCCGGGAAACCGGGCGGATTTCTATTTTCCAGGATTTCACGGGAGCGGTTTGTTTTCTGCGAGCGTTGTTATTCATCCCTACGCCGCCGGTGTTTCGGTTTTTTCAATAAAAACGGCTTTTCCTGTTTATTGGGGCCCTGTCTGGCGGCGCGGGGACCGATAGCCAGAGTTTCAATGGGGCATTTTTGGCCGTACTTGCTGCCCGGCCGATCAACATACTGGGCATTTTTCCGGGCGGCTGTTGGAACGGTCAAGCCGGCCGATAAAAAAAGAAATAGGAATTTTTTGCATTCATAATCATTGATGCACATTGATGCGAAAGGAGCGGGGAAGGGACTGCGGATTTTATGTTTAGCCGTTTGTCCGAGTGTAAAGCCGCGCAAGCTGCAGGCTCCTTTTCCGGAAAAGGAAACCCGTGAGGGGGCCGCCGCTGGAGTTCGACATGCGTCACGATCGGACGAATAATTTCAAGGGAAAAAGAATCGGAGATCGATAGAAGGGAGCGGTTATGAAAGATGTATGAAGAGATTTTCTTGGAAGTCGTATCCATCGTCCGGAATGACTACGCCGGCTGCCTGGACAAAAAAGGCTGGGACCGGCCGGAACCTTATTTGGAAACCATCCGCCGGCTGGAAGCGCAGCAAGCTTTGACCCCAGCCAAATTTCATGAACTGGTCCAGGATTATTTGCTGGATTTTAAAGACCCGCATATGTATTTCTTGCTGAAAACGGACGCCGGCAAAGAAACGGATGTCGGATTTGCGGTCCGCCGGTACATGGACCGGTTGTATGTGACGTCCGCCGGAAGGGAAAAACGTCTTGCGGCGGGCGATTCCATACGCGCCTTGGACGGAATTCCGATCGGCGAGCTGGCCGAAAAACATCAAAGGGAATTGATGGACGAGATCCCGGAAAGGCAAAATTGGAACAAGATCATAAAAAAATATAAAAAGTGTCAGGTTGTCACGAAAGCGGGAACGGAGATGGAGCTGGAATTATCCGCATATCCGAAGGAAAAATACGAACCTTGCCACGAGATCCGGGAAATCGATGAAAATATCTTATTGATGACCTTGACCGATTTCGAAAATCCCGATAAAATCCGGGCATTGATCGAGGAAAACGCGGAAAAACTGGAACGCTGCCGATATTGGGTCATCGACGTGAGAAAGAACCGGGGAGGGACGGATGCCGCATTTCTTCGGCTGCTTCCTTATCTTTTTCCCGAGGGAAAAAACGTCCTGACCATGGAAGAGGATTGGAAAATGACCTTCCATTGCACGGAAAGAAATTATCATCTCACGGTGGAACAGATCCAATCCGAACTTCGGCAGATCCGGGATGAGGAAACCCGAAAAACATTGGAAAACTTCATGGAGCGATGGAGGAAAAACAAGGGGAAAGGGTTCGTCCGTTTGTTCGAGGAAGATTTCGAGGCCGTCATCGAAGGGAGGAGACTCCCCGAAAAAGTTGTGATATTAACGGATACGGGCTGTGGAAGTTCCGGCGAGAACTTTGTTGAAATCTGCAAAAAATCGCCCAAGGTGACGGTGATCGGCCGGCCGACCGCCGGGGTGAACGGCTATGCCAATCTGGCCGTAAAGGAATGGGATGATTTTCAGTTCTATTTTCCCACTTCGAGATTGGACAAGATGGATAAGGTAAAAAATCTGCTCGATCTTGCCGCCCATCCGGATGTTTATCTGCCGTGGACGCCCGGGCATTTGCAGGAAGATGCCGATTTGAAGGAAGCGTTGCGGTTTTTGAAGGGCGGTCCGGCGCAATAAAGAGGGGGATGTTTGGCGAACGACGTGCGCTTCCAAATCCGGCCGCAGCCGGTGGGATCGAAGGGATATCGAGGAGCCGTGCCTGAAGGAATATTGGTCATGATCATGGATCCGTCCGCTGCTTTCGGCCGCTTTCCCTAAAGCGTTACGCTTATACGGGATGGGATCGTCCGGCCCGCGTCCGGTCTGATGGAAAAAAGAGAAACTGTTGCGGCTTATGCATCGGTTTTTTGCAAATGCCCTCGAAAAGGTTTTTCCCAACTTAACGAGATGCTCAAAAACAAAACAAGGCGAAGGATGGAAGATGGAAAGAAACGTTCAGCGGCCGATTCAATTCCTTTTTGGCACGGTGAGTTTTTTTTACGGACGTTGATGGCCGATCCGAAGGGCAATTCCATTAGCGTGGCCGGGCATCCAAAAATAAGGAACAAAGATCTCCGATGGCGGCTGTCAAGACCGCGAAATTGGCCAGTAAGTGCGACGACCGGACTGTGGCGGACACCTTGGCCGAGTGGACGGAAGTGAATAGCAAACGGGGCCGTCCGGAATATCGTAACAAAGCGGGAATGGTCAAATCCCGGGAAGACGGGGACATGGTGAACAAATTGGAAGAATCCGCGGAGCGCCCGCAAGGGAATTTATTTTCCGAAGCGGATGGGGTAAATCCGGAGCACGAAACGAAAGAAAGGTATGGAAGTCCGGCGCATCGTGATGGATGAAGAAAGAACGGTGACCCGGAGCTGTCTTCGGATAAGGCATGTGCAGGTTTCGCCCCCGGTTTTTGTGAATGACTCCGTTTTCATCCTCCTCAAGGACTCGTTTTTTTAGGCGATAAACCTGACGAAGACTCAGCGATAACAATTCGGCAGCTTGTTTTCCCGTGATANACCCTTCGATCCATTGACGAATGACTTTGTAACGCTTCAATTCTTTTTTGCTCAATGGAATTCGCTCCTGTCTCATACTGACATTTTCACTGAAGCGTTACAATATGACAAGATCACAGACGAACAACACTTCTTGATCAAACAATTGTTTTATGGAATATTTTGTGTTAACATATGAATAATGGCAGGAATGTCCGTTTCGGGAGGTCGAAGGTTTTGTTGCACAAGGTATTAATTGTATTATTGGTCATTGTGTCCATCAGCCTGATTGCCGTCGTTTTGTTGCAATCGGGAAGAAGCGCCGGGCTGTCGGGTGCCATCACCGGCGGGGCGGAGCAGCTTTTCGGAAAGCAAAAAGCCCGGGGGATTGACCTGATTTTGCACCGGATCACGATCGTGCTCTCTGTGCTGTTCTTCCTTTTGACGATCGCCGTTACCTATTTTGGCTTGTGAAAACGCGAAATCCTGGCCGAGTTTGCAGGTCAGGTTTTTTATTTGGGGGCAAACGGCACCGAAAAAGGCTTCCCTTGGTCCGAACAAGGGATAAAAAAACGGGCGTGGGCGTCCTTCTTTTCGGGCAACCTTTTAAAAAATTCTGCCTCCGCTACCCGGAGATGACCCCGCCCGCTTCGGGCTTCCTTTGAACGGTTTTCCTTGGGGATGGGGAGCAAGATTTCGGATGCTGCGGTTGATCAGGCTCCTTTGAACGGCTTTCCTTGGGAAAGTCTTGCGTTCTGGCATATCCTCGGACAAAAGGATTGAAATTTTTTCCGGTTCCGGGATAAATCGGCCCGGACGGGGCAAACCTTATAGATGAATGAAAGGATGCATGCGCGTGAAAATCGTACCGCCGAAACCGTTCACCTTTCAAGCTGGGGAACGGGCCGTATTATTGCTTCACGGATTTACCGGCACGAGCGCCGATGTGCGTATGCTCGGCCGATTTCTGGAAAAGATGGGCTATACTTCCCACGCGCCGATCTACCGGGGCCACGGCGTGCCGCCGGAAGAACTTTTCCGCTATACCCCGGACGATTGGTGGGAAGACGTGCTGAGCGCCTACCATTCCTTAAAAGATATGGGGTATGAAGAAATCGCCGTGGCGGGCCTGTCCCTCGGCGGCGTTTTTGCCCTGAAGCTGGGCTATACCGTTCCCGTCAAAGGGATCGTCACGATGTGCGCCCCGATGGCGATTCAAAGGGAAGAAAAAATGCTTCACGGGGTTTTGAACTTCGCGCGGGAATACAAAAGAAAGGAAGGGAAGGACGAAGAAACCGTCCGTAAAGAGGTGGAGGCCCTTCGGCAAAAACCCCTCTCCTCCCTGAAAAAAATCCAGGCGTTAATTCAAGAAGTAAGGGACAGTCTCGACATGATCTACGCTCCGGTTTTTGTCGCCCAGGCCAGGCATGACGAGATGATCGATCCGGGGAGCGCCGACGTCATCTATAACGGCGTCGCTTCCGCGGAAAAACAAATCAAGTGGTATGAAAGATCGGGGCATGTCCTGACGACCGGCGTGGAAAAGGATCAATTGCACGACGACGTGCTCCGCTTTTTGGAAGGGTTGGATTGGCAAGCTTCCCGTTAATCCGTTAATCCGCCCGAATGCCTGCCGCCTGACCGCGCCTGGGAACTTCCGTTGCCGAAAGGGGCAGGAGGGGATGCTGCGATTGCGGGAAGGCGGAACGGGTCTTGCGCCTGCCGGGTTGGCGGCCGGGATGGCAAGGATGCCAGGCCCCGTATGCACATGGATGGACCGACGATGATCAGGATACGGTGGCCGGTCGGAAAGGGTCGGCCCGTTATCACCGGGCGGCAAACCGGAAGATCAGAAATTGCGGTGACCGGCAGGGCCGCTCCCTTCCCCGGTCGATCCGCCGATGAAGTCCAGGCATTCGTGTAAAAAAGAAGGGGGCGCAAAGCCGTTCCTTTTCCGGGGTGCTGTGCTCCCTTGGCATTAGGCAGGATTTTACAAAAGCAGGTGATTTGGCCGGTCCGCCCTTTATAGATGGTTAAGAAGAAAAGGAAAGAAAGGAGGGAGTTTTCCATGGAAACTTCCGAATGGGTGGAAAAATTGCTGGACTACATGCGGGAGGAAGCCTACAAACCGCTCACGGCCAGCGAATTGGAGAAAGCCTTCGGGGTGAAGGACGCCGCCGAATTCAAACAATTCGTCAAGGCCCTGGTTTACATGGAGCAGAAGGGCTTGGTCGTCCGCACGAGAAGCAACCGCTACGGCGTACCGGAAAAAATGAATCTGGTTCGCGGCCGGGTGTCCGGCCATCCGAAAGGCTACGCCTTTGTTACGCCCGACGAGCCGGGGATGGACGATATTTTCATCCCGCCGGGGGAGATGAACAACGCCCTTCACGGGGATCTGGTGCTTGTCCGCGTCTCCTTCAAATCGAGCGGGGAAAAGCCGGAAGGCTCCATCATCCGCATCCTCCAGCGGGGCTTTTCGGAAGTCGTCGGAACCTACGTGGAGAGCAAATATTTCGGTTTTGTCGTCCCCGATGACAAACGATTTAACGGCGACATCTTCATTCCGAAAGAGGCTTCCAAAGGGGCCGTCGACGGGCACAAAGTCGTCGTGAAAATCACCGCCTTCCCCGAAGGCCGGAAAAGCGCGGAAGGGGAAATCGTAAAAATATTGGGGCATAAAAACGATCCCGGCGTAGATATTTTGTCGATCATCCATAAGCACGGGATCGCCCATGAATTTCCGGAGGAAGTCATGGCGGAAGCGGAACAAATCCCTTCCGAAGTGCAGGATCGGGATCTCGCGGGAAGAAGGGATTTGCGCGGGGAAACGATCATCACCATCGACGGGGAAGACGCGAAGGATTTGGACGACGCGGTAACGGTGAAAAAAATGGACAACGGCCACTATCTGTTGGGCGTCCATATCGCCGATGTGAGCCACTATGTCAAGGAAGGGAGCGCCATCGACCGGGAAGCCTTCAACCGGGGAACGAGCGTCTATCTGGTCGACCGGGTGATCCCGATGCTTCCCCACCGCCTGTCCAACGGCATCTGCTCTTTAAATCCGAGGGTCCCGCGTCTTGCCATTTCCTGTGAAATGGAGATCGACGAAAAGGGAGAGGTCGTCCGCCACGAAATTTTCCAAAGCGTCATCCAGACGAAGGAAAGGATGACCTATTCCGACGTCAACCGGATCCTGGTGGACCGGGATGAACCGCTCAGGGAAAAATACCGGGAAATCGTCCCGATGCTGGAGACGATGGCCGAACTGGCGGAGATCTTGCGGAACAAACGGATGAACCGGGGAGCCATCGATTTTGATTTCAAAGAAGCGAAGATTGTGGTCAACGAAAAGGGCAAGCCGACGGACGTGGTCATCCGCGAACGTTCCGTGGCCGAGCGGCTGATCGAAGAATTCATGCTGTGCGCCAATGAAACGGTCGCCGAACATTTCCATTGGCTTGATCTCCCCTTTATCTACCGCATCCACGAACATCCGAAGGAGGAAAAACTGCAAAGGTTTTTCGAATTCATCACCAATTTCGGGCTCGTCGTCCGGGGACGGGCGAACGACGTCCATCCCGGCGCCTTGCAGGAAATCCTCGACGAAGTCCGGGGAAAACCGGAGGAAATGATCGTCTCCACCGTCATGCTCCGTTCGATGCAGCAGGCGAAGTACAGCCCGGAAAGCGTCGGCCATTTCGGATTGGCGGCGAAATATTACACCCATTTCACCTCGCCGATCCGCCGCTATCCCGACCTGGTCGTCCACCGGCTCATTCGCGCCTATTTGCTGGAAGGCGCCATCGATGAAAAATCGGTGGAAAAATGGCGGGAAAAATTGCCGGAGATCGCCGAACACACCTCGAAGATGGAACGGATGGCGGAGGATGCGGAACGGGAGACGGAAGACCTGAAGAAAGCGGAATTCATGCAAGACAAGATCGGCCAGGAATTCGACGGCATCATCAGCTCGGTGACCAATTTCGGCCTCTTTGTCGAGCTGCCGAACACGATTGAAGGCCTGGTGCACATCAGTTATTTGTATGATGATTATTACCATTTCCATGAAAGACAATATGCCTTGATCGGAGAATTGACCGGAAAAGTGTACCGGATCGGGGATGAAATTACGGTCCGCGTCCTGCAGGTCAACAAGGATGAAAGATCGATCGATTTTGAAGTGGTCGGCATCAAACGGAAGAAGGGGCTCGGCGACCGGAAGGTGAAAGTGCTCCGCGCGGACAAAGGAAAGAAGAGGAAAGGCGCCGGCGAAATTTGGCTGTCCGGCCATCCGCGGGAAAAAGAGAAGGGAAAAGGGCGGAAGCACAACCATAGGCAAAAACGGGGATAAAGGAAAGCGGCGGAGCGCTCATCCGTCCCGTGTCCCTCGCTTAGTGGATGCCACTTGTTCATGAAAGAGGGCTGCGGCTCGATCTCCCATCCCGGTGCCTTTTCGCCTGTCGGCCGGCGGCCCGAATGTCCCTCCCCCTTTTCCTGAAGGGGGGATCCGCCCTTTTCCGTCATACGGAAGGGGCGTTTTGTTTATTGTGAAAAAAATTTTTTTTTGCTAAAATGTAGGGGTACCGAAGGGGGAATCTGCATGGCGAAAGGCGACGGAAAGGTAATCGCCCAGAACAAAAAGGCGCACCATGACTATTTTATCGAAGAAACCTACGAAGCCGGAATCGTTCTGCAGGGGACGGAGATCAAATCGATTCGCGCCGGAAAGGTCAATTTAAAAGATTCCTATGCGAAGATTGAAAACGGGGAAGTCTTTTTGCATCAAATGCACATCAGCCCGTACGAGCAGGGAAACCGCTTTAACCACGATCCCCTCCGTACGCGGAAGCTCCTTTTGCACCGGAAGGAAATCAACAAGCTGATCGGGCTGACGAAAGAGCAGGGATATTCCCTCGTCCCGTTAAAAATTTACTTGAAAAACGGTTTTGCGAAAATCACCCTCGCCCTGGCGAAGGGGAAGAAAAAATACGATAAGCGGGAAGAATTGAAGAAGAGAGAAGCGAAACGGGACATCGAACGGGCTTTCAAAGAAAGGCAATATATGTAAAGACAGGTTGTTCAATCCTTTGATCCCGTACGGGATTATGCTATAATTAAGATTGCAAAGGTTCTTCCTTTTCCTTTGAAAATTGAATCGCGGGGACGTTTTGGATTCGACAGGGGCAGATCGAGCTTAAGCTGCGAGCCGAGTTGGCGATCTCGTTAAAACGCCGTGCCAAGAATAACTGGCAAACAACAAGCTAACCTCGCTCTTGCCGCTTAATCGCCAAGAGCGGTTCCTCCCTTCATCGCCCATGTGAAGGGTCAGGGACTTATAGGAATGGGCTACGCCTTTTGCCTGCCGTCTGAGGGCAAAGGAAGAGATCTTCCCAGACTAGCGTTACGGAAGCCTGTCGGTAGGCTGAAGTAACCGCGAAAGAGAATATACCGACTACGCTCGTAGAGGCTTAAGCGGCGATGCTTCTGGACGTGGGTTCGACTCCCACCGTCTCCATCAAGAAAGCGGTAAGGGATCGGTTTCCGGGCGCTTTGGCAGGATGGGATCCGACGTCACCGGTTTTTTCAAAAAATGACCCGGCCATTCATCATTCACAGCGGACAGGGGAGTATCATTCACGGCAAAGTCGTCATAACGGAGCGTTCTACTCCCGGCTTTGCCGGCAACAGATTCGGTTGTTGGCAAGACCTTACCTGGCGGAAGAGGAAGGTCTTTTTTCATAGGGACGGAAGTGTTCCAAGGAATTTTTGATGAGGGATGATGAAGTTTGGACAATTTTTTGGCGAACAGTTTTCCCGAGTATATCCGGAAGGAATTGGAGCAAATCCAAAAATTAATCTTTCCCCTGGCCAGGAAAACGTCGAAATACATGTTTTGGACGTTTCCGCTGATCGGGATTTCCTTTTTGAACATCGTTTACCTCCTGTTTTTCATTCCCGACGGGGGCCGGGATTACGGGCTGCTCTTCGTCTATTCCGTCCTTGGCGCCCTTGGGCTGGCGCTGTGGAAGGAAACGAGGCTGAACAAAAAAGAAATTGAAAAAATCGGCATGCAATACATGGTGGAACGGATCACCAAAAGCCGGTCGGTTTCCGAGGAAGTGAAGACCCGCTACATTCGGCGGATCAAGGAAAAACCGGCTTTGGCCATGGAAAACTTTGTCCGCTTTCTGCAAGAAGAGGACCGGATCGAAAGGAGAAAAAAATTGGAGCAGCCGGAAGAAGACCAACCGGGCGATTGAGCTTTCGCTTTTTACGCTGGAAGAGCGGATGCTGGATGCAAATCCGATTTGGGAACCCGGTTGGGATTTTTTTTGCTCTCCGGAAGCTTTATGGCTCGTTTCGCATGCGGTTCGGATGGAATGATTGGGAGAACGGAAGGTGACGGGATGGGAGAGAGGAAAAAACAGTGGCTGCTTTTCATCGGGCTGGGGACATCGACCTTCGGCGACTTCATCTATCTGGTGGCCATCAATGTATTCATTTTGCGGCTGACCGATTCCGCGGCGGCGGTAGCCGGGTTATGGATCATGAGTCCGCTGGCCGCCATCCTCACCCAATTTTGGTCCGGCACGTTCATCGACCGTTTCAACAAACGCCGGCTCTTGATCGCAACCGATCTTTTCCGCGCCGTTTTAACGGCCGCGATTCCCTTGCTGGAATCCGTCTGGCTGATTTATGGGATCCTGTTTTTATTGGCCGTCGCCAAAGCCTTCTTCAACCCGGCTTCGATTACATACATCACCAAATTGGTCCCGGCGGAAGACCGGAAAAAATTTAATGCCTACCGCAGTCTCGTGACGTCAGGCGCCTTTCTGATCGGCCCCGCCATATCCGGCATGCTTTTGCTGATCAGCACCCCCGAGGCGGCCATCCTGCTGAACGCCGTCTCCTTTGCCTGTTCCGCTCTCGTTTTTTTCTTCCTGCCGGACTTGGACGGACCAAAAGCGGAAAAACGGAAGATCCATTTCCGCGTTTTCGCGGAGGACTGGGGAAAGGTGCTCCGCTTCAGCAGGAACCATCCGTACATCGTCACCGTTTACTTTCTTGCCCAGTTCTTTATGATTATCGCTTTGGGGATGGATGCCCAGGAAGTGGTGTTTGCCCGAAAAGTGGTGGGCCTTTCGGAAAGCGAATACGGGCTGCTCATCAGCGTGACGGGGATCGGTTACGTCGCCGGCTCGATGGTCCTTTCCCGCACCGCCCAAAAAATCTCGGTGCGGACGATGATCGCCGTCGGGCATCTGCTGGTGGCCGCCGGTTATATCATTTATGCCTTTTCCTATTCCTTTCTCGCGATTGCGGCGGGATTTTTGCTGCTCGGGTTTTTTAACGCCTTTTCCAGCACGGGCGTTCTCACGTTCTTTCAAAATCATTTCCCCCAGGATATGATGGGTCGGATATCCAGCATCTATGGGCTGTTTCAGAGCCTTTTGCAAATCTTGTTCATCCTGCTGATCGGCTTTACCGGGGATCTTTTCCCGCTGCGTTCCAGCATCGTCCTGGCTTCCTTCGTCTGTTTGTCCATCGGCCTATTGCTGGCTTGGATGGTCTATCATCCGGCAAAACGGGCATTTTTTGTGGAAGCGGAGGCCCGGGACCATTCGGCGGGAGCAAGCCGGTAAAACCCCCGCTGTTCCGTCGGTTTCCCTTTTGCATTTGGCTCCGGCCCGGGAAAAGCCGGCAGGAATCAGGCCTCGGACACACGCCGTTTCAATTTTTCGATCAGTTCATCGGGAGTGTCCGCGGCGATAAATTCCCTATTGAAGAGGGCATAGGGAGAGCACTCGCATTCTTCGCAGTAGCTCAAGCAGTCCATCTCCCGCACCTTCAGCCCGTGTTCGTCGACGAAGCTTTCCAGGCGGTCGAAGGCGTCATCGTCATAAAAGCGGTTTAAATTATTGGTGCAAAAATATAGTTTCCCCGGCTTATTTTTTTTGGAAAAAAGACCCATGTTGCCACATCCTTATGGATTGAATTCAACCCCATTATATAAAAACCGTTGAAAAATGGACAGCAAACCGCACCGCCGGCCGGGCCGAAGAATATCCTTTGGAGGCGTTCCGTCTTTAGGACATCGTCTGCAAGGATGGCAACGGTGGCGGCGGAGTCGGAAACTTGCAGGCGGTTGACGGACCGGAACGGTACGGACCCGGTGAGCATCCGATGAAAGATTTGTGCAAAAGATTTATAATATCATTGGAAATTCGGGAAAAAGAATGGATCAGGAGTGAAAAAATTGCCATCGAAGGATTTTCGGACGGAGAGGGATTTTTTGGGGGAAAAGGACGTTCCGAAGGATGCCTACTACGGGATCCAAACATTGAGGGCGGTGGAAAATTTTCCGATTACCGGGCAAAAGCTGGATAAAAGTTTGATCACGGCGCTGGCGATCGTCAAAAAATCGGCGGCCCAGGCCAATCTGGCCATCGGCCAACTTTCGCCGCCCGTTGCCGACGCGATCATCCGGGCGGCGGAGGAGATTATTGCCGGGAAGTGGCATGACCAATTTATCGTCGACCCGATCCAGGGGGGCGCCGGCACGTCGATCAACATGAACGCCAATGAGGTGATCGCCAACCGGGCCCTGGAAATTTTGGGAAAGGAAAAAGGAGATTACCGGACGGTCAGTCCGAACAGCCACGTCAACATGTCCCAATCGACGAATGACGTTTTTCCGACCGCCATCCATATCGCGGTTTTGCAGAAGCTGGAAAAGCTGCTCGATGCGTTGGAGCAACTGACGAAGTCTTTCTACCGTAAAGCCGATGAATTCAAATATATATTGAAGATCGGGCGAACCCATCTGCAGGATGCGGTGCCCATCCGGCTCGGGCAGGAATTTGAGGCGTACGCGCGGGTGCTGGAACGGGATATGGGCCGCATCCGCACGTCCCGCCAGCATCTTTACGAAGTGAACATCGGCGCGACGGCGGTCGGCACCGGGTTGAACGCCGACCCGGTCTACATGGAAAAAGTCCTCGAGTTTCTCAGGGAAAACAGCGGGCTGCCGTTGAGGAGAGCCGATCATTTGGTCGATGCGACGCAGAATACGGACGCTTATGTGGAAGTTTCCTCGGCTTTGAAGGGCTGCATGATCAACATGTCGAAAATCGCCAACGATTTGAGGCTGATGGCTTCCGGACCGCGGGCGGGATTGGGGGAATTGATCCTGCCCCCGCGGCAGCCGGGTTCTTCCATCATGCCGGGGAAGGTGAACCCGGTCATGGCCGAAGTCGTCAACCAGGTGGCGTTCCAGGTGATCGGCAACGACCATACGATTTGTTTGGCTTCCGAAGCCGGACAGTTTGAGCTGAACGTGATGGAACCGGTGCTTGTTTTCAATCTGCTGCAATCCATTGAAATGATGACGAACGTATTTACCGTGTTCCGGAAGTATTGCCTGGACGGCATTCGGGCGAATGAAGCGAAGATGAAAGAATATGTGGAAAAAAGCATCGGCATTGTGACGGCCATCAACCCCCACGTGGGCTATGAAACGGCTTCGGCCATTGCCCGGGAGGCGCTGGAAACGGGAAAATCCGTCAAAAGCCTGTGCATCGAAAAGGGAATTTTGAAGGAAGAGGAGATCAACAAAATTTTGGATCCCTTTGAAATGACCCAACCGGGCATATCCGGAAAGGACTTGTTGAAAAGCAAAAGGGATCGCTGACGGTTTGCGGCCCGCAACGGGGGAGGAGGTTTCCCGTTCGGCAGGGTTCTGCTATGATAGGCGGACCGTCGGTCCCCTGCGCGCTGAATAAAAGGGAATCCATATTTTTAAAATAACGGCCGTTTACAAACGGTAAAATTTTCCTTCTTCAGGAACATAGGAAAACCGGGCGTGCCTGCCCCTTGCCGGGGTCAGGCGGCCCGATTTTTTGCCGGCGCAGTTCAGCCGGTTGCCGTCTGCCGCGGGGGAGATACCGATGCTGCAGGGGGATCACCGATGTGTTTTTCCCGGGCGGCAAGCATTCGATGGCGCCGTCCTCGCGGCGGAAACATTTTTCACTTGATGAAGCGGGATCGGCATGCTTTTCCAAGGATGATAAGAGGCGGGACCGGGCCGTGCGGGCCCGCTACCCGGCTTTGCGCCCGGATATCCTGGCGCGGCGGGTTTTCATCCGGAATCGCCCGAGCCGATTTCCTTCCATGTGCCCCGCCGGAACCCGATCCGGCTTGGGAGAACCTTTCCGCTCCCGCATCCCGGAGCGGACGGGCCGCCTTTTTCGGAATAGGGATGCGCTCTTCCGCCTTCCATCCGGTTTTCATCCGCAGCCTTCCCGCCGAGGCCTTAAAATTGTGAAGCGGACCGGCGGCGAAGGACTCCGGTGTTCCCCGCAGGAAAACAGCCCGGCCGGGAAACCCGCCCCCTGGCCGCCTCCGGCCTTATATTTCCAGCTTATCCGAAGCCAGCTGGTGCTGCCGGTACAGCCGGTAGAGCCGGATGATATTCAAGGTGATGGTTTTCAGGACGGCGTAGACGGGCACGGCCAAAATCATGCCGAGGATGCCCGCCAGATTCCCCGCCACCAGCAAAAGGATGATGATCGTTGCCGGATGGGTTTCCAATTGCTTGCCGATGATGAGCGGGGACAGCAAATTGCTGTCGATCTGCTGGGCGACGACGATCACGACAACCGCCAGCAAGGCCATCATCGGGGAATGGAACAGGCCGATGATCACCGCGGGTGTCGCCCCGAGAAAGGGACCGACGTAGGGAATGATGTTGGTCACCGCCACAATGGAGGCCAGCAGCAGGGAATAGGGCAGCCCGATGATCATAAAACCGATGAAAGACAGCGTCCCGACGATCAAGGAGACGGTGACGATCCCCTGGATGTAGGCGGACAAAGTTTTCGTCAGATCTTTTAAGATGGCGAGCCCCTCGTCCCGGTAGTTTGCCGGCAAAATCCGGACGATCAGCCGGGGCATCTTCCTTCCGTCTTTCAGCATGTAAAACAGGAGGAACGGAACGGTGACGGTCGTCAAGGCGATATTCGTGATGATCCCGACGATGTTGGCGATGCCCGCCGTAAACTTGACGGGGAGATCGGTAATAAAGGCGGAGAAGGTCTCCCCGATCTTTTCGATGGAAAAATATTCTTGGGACTGAAGCCATCGGAAGGCTTCCGAATCGGCGATGAGAACCGTCAGACGTTGGATTTCCCTGACGTACCTCGGGATATCTTTGAAAAACTCGGCGATCTGTTTTGACAAAATCGGCCCGACGAAGGCGATGACCAGGGCGATGAGCCCGATAAAGGCCACATAGATTCCCAAAATCCCCGCGGTTCTCGGGATTTTGAATTTTTCCGCGAAGGTGACGATCGGGTTAAAAATAAAAAACAGAAACCCGGAAATTAAAATGGGAAAAAACAAGGTCGAGAAAAAAATGAAAATCGGTTCGAATAGAAAAGAGATTTTCGTGCATAAATAGATGATTCCGACGGTTAATAAGATTTGCACCGTCCAAAATTGCAGTTTCGATTTCGCCAATCTTTTGCCCTCCCCATGATTAGGCCTAATCCTCTTTTAGAAAGTATACCATTCCCGGAAGAAGAGAGAAACACCCGGAATAGAGGGTACCGCAGCCCCTGTTGCAAAGCACTTTCTTTTCGGAAATTTGCTAAACACCCGGGTACTTCGGGGGAAAGATGGTTAACGGGGTGACGCTCTTTCTGAAAATAAGGCAGGCATATCTCCCGCACCCTCCCGCAAGCGAAAAACACCGCGAAAAGAGGCCCTTTTTCCGGCCGCCGCGCTGCCGCTTGGCTCCCCCGATTTCAAGGTTTGTCCCTATCTTTTCCCTCTTTTCCCGCTTTTTCCGCAAAAGGGGAGGATCCGGAAGAATTTGGGAAGGTTTGGTGAAAACTGTATATGGTTTTTATGGCAAAGAATGATAAAATTATTTATTGGGTATTCGAAAAGTGCCGGTACAAAACAAAAAACAACATAATTTTTTTCTGTTTAGGGGGCATGCAAATGGAAAAATTGATGAAGAATTTTTTTCAATTTTTGTCCACCAATAAATTTTTAACGAGGCTTGCCCGCAAATATGGCTTGCACTTGGGCGCACAGCGCTTTGTCGCCGGCGAAACCCTCGACGAGGCGGTCCGCGTGATCAAAAAGCTGAATGAAGACGGCTTGGCGGTTACCGTCGATTATTTGGGGGAGTTTGTGGAAAATGAACGGGAAGCCAACGAAATGGCGGACCATTGCGTGGAAACGGTGGAAAGGATCGGCGCGGAGAAATTGAACGCCCAATTGTCCGTAAAATTAACCTCCATGGGCCTGGACATTTCCGATGATGTCGTCTTCCGCAACATGACGAGGATTTTGGATAAGGCGAAGGAACACGATGTTTTCGTCACCATCGACATGGAGGACCATACCCGCTGCGAAAAAACGTTGACCATTTATAAGAAGCTGAGGGAAAAATACGACAATGTGGGCACGGTATTGCAGGCCTATCTGTATCGGACGGAACACGATCTTGAGAATTTGAACGCCTATTCTCCGGTGTTAAGGCTCGTCAAGGGCGCGTACAAAGAACCGGAAGAAGTCGCTTTTCCTTTAAAAAAGGACGTGGATGAAAACTTTAAAAAGATCATCCGGATGAATATGGAAAACGGCAATTACACCGCCGTCGCCACCCATGACGACCAAATCATCGAATATACCAAAAATTTGGTGAAGGAATTAAATATCCCGAAGGACCGTTTTGAGTTTCAAATGCTTTACGGCATCCGGAACGAAAAGCAGCTGGAGCTGGCCCGGGAAGGCTACACGATGCGGGTGTACGTGCCTTACGGGACCGATTGGTACGGATATTTCATGCGCCGTTTGGCCGAACGCCCGGCCAACGTATGGTTTGTGCTGAAGGGAATATTTAAAAGATGAAAACGGCATAAAGGCGATATTTTTTGTTCCGCTTCACCGCAACCGTGCGCCGGTTCGGTGAAGTTTTTTCCTTTTTCCGATATTGCGAACAGGGAAAATCTTTTATATATTTAAAATAAGACGGATTTTATTTTTTTCAGCATGAATGAATGAGCGTTCATTCAAATGCGAAGGGGAGGAGAAACCATGGTACGAAAGATCCGGAAAGCCTGCGTGATCGGATCCGGCGTGATGGGGTCAGGAATCGCCGCCCATTTGGCCAATGTCGGAATACCGGTATTGCTGCTCGATATCGTCCCAAAAGACTTGACGCCGGAAGAAAAAGAGAAGGGGCTGACCTTGCAGGATAAGGCGGTCCGCAACCGGATCGCGGAAACGAACAAAGCTAAACTGCTGAAACAAAAGCCGGCTCCTTTAACGAAAAAGGAAAATTTGGAGCTCATTGAAGCGGGGAACTTGGAAGACGATCTGCCCCGCATCCGGGAAGCCGACTGGATCATCGAAGCGGTCGTGGAAAATTTGGAAGTGAAAAGATCGGTATTCGAAAAAATCGACCGTTATCGCCGCCCGGGATCCATCGTCAGCTCCAACACCTCGGGGATATCCGTCCGACAGATGGCGGAAGGCCGTTCGGAAGATTTCAAAAGGCATTTTTTGGGGACCCACTTCTTTAATCCGCCCCGCTATTTGAAGCTGCTGGAAATCATTCCGGCGGAGGAGACCGATCCGGAAGTGACCGAAACCATGAAAACCTTCGCGGAAGACGTCTTGGGGAAGGGCGTCGTCATTGCCAAAGACACGCCCAACTTCATCGCCAACCGGATCGGCACATACGGATTGCTCGTTACCGTCCGGGAGATGGTGAAAGGGGGGTATTCCATCGGGGAAGTGGATTCGGTGACCGGACCTTTGATCGGAAGACCGAAAAGCGCCACCTTCCGGACCCTGGATGTGGTCGGCTTGGACACCTTCGTCCACGTGGCCAATAACGTCTACCACCAGGTGGAAGGGGAAGAAAAGGAAGTCTTCAAGGTCCCGGACTTCGTTTTAAAAATGTTGGAAAAGGGCTGGCTCGGCGCAAAAAGCGGGCAAGGCTTTTACCTGAAGAAGGGAAAAGAAATTTTTGAATTGGACATCCGGGCGATGGATTACGTCCCGCGGAAAAAATTGAAAACGGCTTCAACCGAAGCGGCGAAGCAGCAGAGGGGCGCGAAAAATAAATTGAAGGCATTGGTTTATGCGGACGACCGGGCGGGACGATTGCTTTGGAACATCTTTGCCCCGACCCTGATCTATGCCGCCGAACGGGCCTACGCCATTGCCGACGATCTGGTGGCCGTCGACCAGGCGATGAAATGGGGGTTCGGCTGGGAACTGGGGCCCTTCGAATCCTGGGACGCCATCGGCCTGGAAAAATCCGTCGAGCGGATGGAGAAGGAAGGCTATGTCGTTCCCGGCTGGGTCAAGGAAATGCTCGCCAAAGGGTTCAAATCCTTCTATAAAACGGAAAAGGGCAAGGTGTATTATTACCATCAAGGGGAATACAAGGCGGTCCGGGAGAATAAAAAGACGATCCATTTGAAATTGTGGAAGGAGGAACACGGCGTCATCAAGAAAAACGCCGGGGCGAGCTTGATCGACCTCGGGGATGACGTTGCCCTCCTGGAGTTCCATTCGCCGAACAACGCCATCGGCATGGATATCATCCAGATGATCAATGCCGCCGTCGAGGAAGCGGAAAAAAATTTCAAAGGATTGGTCATCGGCAACCAGGGAAAAAATTTCTGCGTCGGGGCCAATATCGCCTTAATGCTGATGGAGGCGCAGGACGAAAACTTCGATGAGCTGGATCTTGTCGTCCGCCAATTCCAGCAGGCGATGCTGCGGATCAAATACGCCCAAAAACCGGTGGTTGCCGCTCCCTTCAACATGACCTTGGGCGGCGGAGCGGAAGTCTGCCTCCACGCGCCAAGGATTCAGGCTTCGATGGAAACCTACATCGGCCTTGTGGAAGTGGGGGTCGGCCTGATTCCCGGCGGGGGCGGCAGCAAAGAATTGTACGTGAAGCATCTGGAACGCCTGCCCCAAGGGATCAAAGTCGATTTGCAGGATGTGGTGATGAAGGTTTTTGAAACGGTCGCCATGGCCAAAGTGTCCGCTTCCGCCGAGGAAGCGAGGGAAAACGGCTTCCTGTCGCCGGAAGATTCGATCAGCGTGAATCCCGACCATCTGCTTTACGACGCGAAACAAAGGGTGCTGGAGCTATATGAGAAGGGATTCCGCCCGAAAGCCCGCAAAAAGATTCCCGTCGCCGGGGAAACGGGCTATGCGGCGATGTTGTTGGCGGCGCAAACGATGCACCGCTCCGGCTACATTTCCGACCACGATCTGAAAATCGCCAAAAAATTGGCCTATGTCCTCGCCGGAGGGAAAGTCCCGTTCGGTACGGAAGTGGACGAACAATATTTGCTCGATCTGGAAAGGGAAGCTTTTTTGAGCCTGATCGGCGAACCGAAAACCCAAGAAAGAATGCAGCATATGTTATTGAAAGGCAAACCGCTGAGAAACTGAAGACAAGACCCGGAAAGAAACGGCGTCGGCATTTCCGAAAGGGCTTTCAGCGGCCGGGAAAGCGGGAGGACGGATCCGGCCTTCCGGCCGGAGCATCCGGCGGCACCGGTCTCGCCGGCGCGATCCGTCTCTTTTTCGGGCTACGATTCTATCGATCCGCAAAGGGGAGGAGAAATATGAAGGAAGCTGTGATTGTCAGCGGGGCAAGAACGCCCGTCGGCAAGGCGAGGAAGGGCGCGCTGAAAAACATGCGGCCCGACGATTTGGGCGCCCTTGTCGTAAAGGAAACGCTGAAAAGGGCCGGGGACTACGACGGCCCGATCGATGATTTGATCATCGGCTGCGCCATGCCGGAGGCGGAACAAGGTTTGAATATCGCCAGAAACATAGGGGCGCTGGCCGGCCTTCCCCATACCGTTCCGGCCATTACCATCAACCGGTATTGCTCCTCGGGTTTGCAATCGATCGCCTACGGGGCCGAACGGATCATGCTCGGCCACGCCGAGGCGGTCCTCGCGGGAGGCGTCGAATCGATGAGCCTCGTTCCGATGATGGGGCATGTCGTGCGCCCGAATGCCCGGCTCGCCGAAGAAGCGCCCGAGTATTATATGAGCATGGGGCATACCGCCGAAGAAGTGGCGAAGCGGTTCGGCGTGACCAGAAGGGACCAGGATGAATTTGCGGCAAGAAGCCATCAAAGGGCCGCCCGGGCGATTCGGGAAGGGAAGTTCAACGAAGAGATCGTCCCCGTGGAAGTCCCGGTCCGGACCGTGGAAAACAACAAGCTGGTGGAAAAAACGGTCACCTTTGCCCAGGACGAAGGGGTCAGGCCGGAGACGAACGTGGAGGTCCTTTCCCAATTAAAGCCCGTTTTTTCCGTCAACGGGACGGTGACGGCGGGGAACTCGTCGCAGATGAGCGACGGAGCGGCGGCCGTGTTGTTGATGGATCGGGAAAAGGCGGAGGCGGAGGGGCTGAAGCCCCTGGCCAAATTTCGCTCCTTCGCCGTCGCCGGGGTGCGTCCGGAAATCATGGGCATCGGCCCGGTGGAGGCCGTGCCGAAGGCGCTGAAACTGGCCGGATTGGAGCTGGAAGACATCGGGCTGATCGAACTGAACGAAGCCTTTGCTTCCCAATCCATCCAGGTTATCCGGGAACTCGGCCTCGATGAAGAGATCGTCAACGTAAACGGCGGGGCCATCGCTTTGGGCCATCCCCTCGGATGCACGGGGACGAAATTGACGCTGACGCTGATCCACGAAATGAGAAGGCGGAACGTCCAATTCGGCATCGTGACGATGTGCATCGGCGGGGGGATGGGCGCAGCGGGAGTTTTCGAGTTATTGGATTAATGCGAAAAACAAGGGGGAGGAATATTTATGGCGAATCAAACGGATCAAGCCGTGAAGGGCGGAAGCTTTTTAATCGACGAAATCAAGCCGGAACAGGTGTTCACGCCGGAGGATTTTACCGAAGAGCACCATATGATCGCCAAAACGACGGAAGATTTTGTCCAGCAGGAAGTGCTGCCGGTGCTGGACAGGCTGGAGAACCACGAATTCGACCTTTCCGTAAAGCTTCTAAAAAAGGCCGGGGAATTGGGGCTCCTGGGCACCGATATCCCGGAAGATTACGGCGGACTGGGGCTGGATAAAATCAGTTCGGCCTTGATCGCCGAAAAAATGTCCAAAGCGGGGGGCTTCTCCATCTCCCACGGCGCCCATGTGGGCATCGGCACGCTGCCGATCGTCCTGTTCGGCACGGAAGAGCAAAAGCGGAAATATTTGCCGGCCTTGGCCACCGGCGAAAAGATCGCCGCCTATGCGCTGACCGAACCGGGTTCGGGGTCGGACGCCCTCGGGGCGAAAACGACCGCCAAGTTGAACGAAGCCGGCACCCATTACATTTTAAACGGGGAAAAACAATGGATCACCAACGCCGGATTCGCCGATGTGTTCATCGTTTATGCGAAGGTGGACGGCGACAAGTTTTCCGCCTTCATCGTGGAACGGGATTTCCCCGGGGTTTCCACCGGCCAGGAAGAAAAGAAGATGGGGATCAAAAGCTCTTCGACAAGGACGCTGATTTTGCAGGACGTCCCCGTTCCCGTCGAAAACCTCCTCGGGGAAGTGGGCCGCGGCCACGTCATCGCCTTCAACATCCTGAACATCGGCCGCTACAAACTCGGCGTCGGGGCCGTCGGCGGTGCGAAACACGCCTTTGAAATCACCGTCAAATATGCCAAAGAACGCCGGCAATTTAACACGCCGATCGCCCAGTTTCATTTGACGAAGGAAAAATTCGGCACGCTGGCCGCGGAGATTTACGCCGCGGAGAGCTCCGTTTACCGGACCGTCGGCCTTTTCGACCAACGGCTGGGCAGCCTGAGCGAAGAACAGGCCAAGGACGGCAAAGAGATTGCCAAAGCCATCGCCGAATATGCCATCGAATGCTCCTTGAACAAGGTGTTTGCCACGGAAACGCTGGATCACGTCGTCGATGAGGGCGTGCAGATCCACGGCGGTTACGGTTTTATGCAAGATTACGAAATTGAAAGGGCCTACCGGGATTCCCGGATCAACCGGATTTTCGAAGGTACGAATGAAATCAACCGCCTGCTGGTTCCCGGCACGTTCTTCAAGCGGGCATTGCGGGGCGAACTCCCGCTCCTGGAAAAAGCCCAGGCGCTTCAGGAAGAGCTGATGATGCTTGCGCCCCGGGAGATCCCGAACGAGCCCCTTGCCCTGCAGAAATATTTGACGGCAAACGCCAAGAAGATCACCTTGATGGCCGCCGGGCTGGCCGCGCAAAGATTCGGCAACGATCTGGAAAAGGAACAGGAGATCCTGGTCAATCTCGCCGACATGGTTTCCGGCGTGTACGCCATGGAATCGGCCTTGCTGCGGACGGAAAAGGCGATCGCCAAAGAGGGGCCGGAAAAGAGCAGACAGAAGATTTTGTATACGGAAATCTTCTGCGAAGAAGCCTTTAACAAGCTCGAACTGGATGCGAAAGAAACCTTGCTCGCCGTATCCGAAGGCGACCAGCAGCGGTTGATGCTATCCGCTTTGCGGAAATTGACGCGCCGCGATCCCGTCAACGTGATTCCGAAAAAACGGGAGGCGGCGGACCGGATCATCGAAGCGGAAAAATACGTCGTGTGAAGCCTTCCATACCTTCTGGGACGGCTGAAAAAGAAAGTTTTCGAGGCGGAAATCGCTTGAAGCTTTCCGTCCCTGCGCCCGGATTCGTCCGGGCCTTTTTCTTTTGCCGGGGAGGCGTTATTCCTGTTTCCTTAAAGGATTTCGCCCCCTCGCTTTTTATCCGCCTGAGCAGGAAAGGGGCGGCCGCCGGACGATCGAATATTGGCTTTCCCCGAGGAAATGATATAATGGGTTTAGTACGTATCGGAAGGTGATGAACCTGTGGCTGTCACGTTCTACTGGTATCCGAAATGTTCCACTTGCCGGAAAGCCAAAAAATGGCTGGACGACCATCAGGTGGATTACCGGGCCGTCCACATCGCGGAAAATCCCCCTTCCCGCGAAGAGTTGGAAAAACTGTACAGGCAAAGCGGTTTGGAATTGAAAAAATTCTTTAACACGAGCGGGCAAAAATACCGGGAGCTGGGCGTCAAGGAACGATTGAAGACGGCTTCCGAATCGGAGCTGCTGGATCTTCTGGCATCGGACGGCATGCTGATTAAGCGGCCGCTCGTGACCGACGGTTCGCAGGTGACCGTCGGCTTTTCGGAAGAGGAATTTGAAAAGCATTGGCTGCCTTAAATCTCCGGAGCGGGGGTAGGACGGCCGTCCATCGGAGCGGCCGGATTTCCAATTTCGCATGCAAAGGCCGCCGCAGGATACAAATTCCCGCGGATGAGAGGAAAAAAATTCAGGATGATATACGGATGTGGAGGGGTAAGAGAAAATGGAAACACCGAAGGATTTTCTCTATACGAAAGAACATGAATGGGTGAAGGTGGAAGAAGGCCGGATCCGGGTCGGCATCACCGATTTTGCCCAATCGGAGCTGGGGGATATCGTCTTCGTCGAACTTCCCGAAGCGGGAACGGAAGTCAAGGCCGGTGAGCCGTTCGGCAGCGTGGAATCGGTAAAAACCGTATCCGAATTGTATGCGCCGGTCAGCGGAAAAGTGGTCGAAGTGAATGAAGAACTGGGCGACCATCCGGAATTTGTCAACGAGTCCCCCTACGAAAAGGCATGGATGATCGTTGTGGAACCTACCGATCCCGACGAACTGAAGAAGCTTTTATCGGCCGATGAATACAGTGAATGGATCAGCGAAAAAGAATAAGTCCGTTCGGGCGCCTGTTTCTTCAGGCGCTCTTCTTTCAGCGGGAAACGGGCGGCGTTTTTTCCGCGCGGCGCAGGGGAAGAATGAAAAAAGGTGATCAGCATGACGGATTCGGAATGGAAAGTCATCGTCGTGGAAGGAAAGACCGACAAAAGGAAGGTGCTCGCCGTCGTTGACGAGCCGGTGGAGGTCATCTGCACCAACGGGACCATCGGGATCGGAAAAATCGACGAATGGACGGACCGCTTGCCCGGCAGGGAGCTGTTTATCCTGACCGATGCCGACGAATCGGGGGAAAAGCTGAGAAAAAAGCTGAGACGGGAGTTTCCCGAGGCGAAACATCTATACATCGACCGATCCTACCGGGAAGTCGCGGCGGCGCCGGACAGGCATGTGGCCCAAGTTCTTTTGCGGGCGAATATCGCGGTGAAAAGGGAATTTTTATAGCCCGCCGCTTCCCGTCATCATCGGAAGGGGAGAAATGTTTGGAAGCCGGTCCCGGTTCATGCGTTCAAGGGACCCGGCTTTTTTTGCGCGTTTTTCTGTGCCGTTCCTTTTCCGGCGCCGCCGGATTTGGCCGGATGCGGCTTGGAGCGGGGACAGGAGCCAAGGATTGTTCATTAATTTCCATTTTTGGGTCCGCCTGGTCATCAGCTTTTGCCTGCGCCCCGGAAAGCTTTGCCGAGGCTTGAAGGTTCTGCATGCTTCGGCGGCCGGTCCCGGGCATGCGGCCGGATCGATCCCGCTCAGACGTTCATGTATTCCGCCTTGGCCGTCCCTTCGTTCCCGCCTTTTTTCCCCGGCAGGAGGGTTCCGACGAATCTTTCGATGCGGCGGATGGCTTCCTGCAGCTGTTCCATGGAGGTGGCGTAGGAACACCGGATGTATCCTTCCCCGCTTTCGCCGAAGGCGTTCCCCGGAACGACGGCCACTTTTTCCTTTTTGAGCAATTCTTCCGCGAAGGCCTCCGAAGTCAGGCCGGTTTTTTGTATGGAGGGAAAGACGTAGAAGGCTCCCCCCGGCATATGGCAGTCGAGACCGATTTTGTTCAGGGCGGCGACGAGGTAATTCCTCCTTCTCCGGTAGCTGTCGCGCATTTTTTTTACGTCTTCCTCATGGTTCCGCAAGGCTTCCATCGCCCCGTGCTGGAGCATATGGGGGGCGCACATGGCCGCATATTGATGGATTTTCAGCATCGCCTGGATCCATGGTTTCGGACCGGCGGCATACCCCAATCGCCAGCCCGTCATCGCAAAGGCTTTGGAGAAGCCGCTGATCAGAATCGTCCGCTCTTTCATGCCGCCGATGGCGGCGATGCTCGCGTATTCCCCGTCGTAAGTCAATTCTCCGTAAATTTCATCGGAAAAAACGATTAAGTCGTGTTTTTCGATGACTTCGGCCAAGGCCGCAAGCTCCTCTTTGTTGAAGCAGGTGCCGGTCGGGTTGTTGGGCGAACAGATTAAGATCCCCTTCGTGCGGCGACCGATGGCGGATTCCAGTTGTTCGGGCGTGATTTTAAATCCGTTTTCGGCGGGGGCGGGAATCGTTACCGGTTTTCCGCCGGCCAAGGTGACGAGGGCGGCGTAAGAAACGAAAGCCGGTTCGATGATCAGCACTTCATCGCCCGGGTTGAGCATCGCCCGGAAGGCAAGGTCCAATGCCTGGCTGGCCCCGATGGTGACCAGGATTTGTCCGGCATCGTATTTGACGCCGATTTTTTTCTGCAAGTAGGCGGAGATCTCCCGCCTCAGCTCGATGAGTCCCGCATTCGCCGTGTAGGAAGTATATCCTTCTTCCAAGGAAGCGATGGCGGCTTCCCGAATGCCCCAAGGCGTGACAAAATCCGGTTCGCCGACGCCCAAGGAAATCACATCTTCCATATTGCTCGCCAGATCGAAAAATTTGCGGATGCCGGACGGCCGCAGGCGGGCGGCTGTTTCGGACAGATAGCTTTCGGGATTTTTCATGGGGTGATCACCATTCTCCGGTCCTTATCTTGTTTTCCCTCGATGATGACCCCGTCATGTTTATATTTTTTCAACAAAAAATGGGTGGTAGTCGAGACCACGTTTTCGATCGTCGCCAGTTTTTCGGAAACGAAGGTGGCGATATCTTTCAAGTTTTTTCCTTCCACGGTGACCGAAAAATCATAAGTCCCGGACATGAGGTAGAGGGAGGTCACCTCCGGGTAGCGGTAAATCCGTTCGGCCACTTCGTCGAATCCGACTCCCCGTTTCGGCGTGACCTTGACATCGATCATGGCGACGACATGCTCCTTGCCATCGATTTTGTTCCAATCGATGAGGGCCGGATAGCTGACGATGATCTTTTCCTTTTCCAATCTTTCGATGATTTTTTTCACGTTCTCCGGGGTTGTCTGGACTTGCATGGCGATCGTTTCAACGGGCGTGCGGTGGTTTTCCTCCAAGATCGCCAAAATCTCCAATTCCTCCTTCGTCAGTCGCATGAACACCACTCCTCTGCAAGAAGTTTTCCTATTGGCCAGGCAGCGTTTGTTGAGGAATCAATTAAGTAAAGAATATTTTGAAAAAACAAATTTCACGGCCGCGCCGCGGGATTTGCCAGATTCCTTTCCCTTCCCATATTAACACTATGACAACATCCCTACAATAAAGAATCGGCTTTTAAAGAAAAAGGATGGGAAATGCCGCCTGCCGGATGCCGCCTTGCTCGAGCCCCTTGGGAACAGGGATTTCCACCGCCGAAGCATCCCATATATGGGCCCGTCCAATAAAACAGGCACTCCACATGGTGAAGTGCCTGCCTTTCCGTCAAACGCCGGCTTTATGATTCTTCCACGATTTTTTCAAATTCTTTCATCACGTTTGTGACTTGGGGGCCGATGACAATTTGCGCCAAACGGTCATTGACTTTAATTACACCGTGGGCCCCGGTTTGTTTAATTTTTTCTTCGTCGATGAGGGAAGTATCCTTCAGCTCCAAACGGATTCGAGTCATGCAGTTTTCGTAAGAAACAATATTTTCTTTGCCGCCGATATATTGAACAATTTTTCTGGCCATGTATTCATAATTGGAATGGGTCAGTTTCAATGACTGCTCTTCTTCCCCCGCGTCCGCGGCGAACACTTTGTCCTCAACTTGTCCCATGACGGGAATATTTTTCTTTTTAATAAGGAAGTAGAACGTCAAATAATACAATACGAAGAAGCAGATCCCAACCGGAATGATCATTAAGCCGTTGTCAGACAATCCCAGGTTCAATACGTAGTCGATGACGCCGGCCCCCCAGGAAAAACCGTGTCTGATATGAAGCAGATATAATACGGCGCCGGCCAATCCCGTGTAGACCGCATGGATAAAGTACAACAGCGGCGATGTGAACAAGAAGGTGAACTCAATCGGTTCCGTAATACCGGTTACAAAGGAAGTGGCCGCCCCGGAAGACATTAATGCCTTTGTTTCCGCTTTTTTGTATTTTGCCGCGCGGGCAATGGCCAAGGCGATGGCCGGGATGCCGAACAACATGGTCACGAAGAAGCCGCCGATGAAAAATCCTGCCGTCGGATCCCCGTTTAAAAAGCGGGTAATCTCTCCGTTGACGACTTCGCCGGTTTTCGTCGTGTACTCCCCGAGCCCGAAATAGACATACGTATTGATGACGTGATGCAAACCGAAAGGAAGCAAAAACCGGTTTAAAAATCCGAAAATGAAAATGCCGACCGCCCCCAATTTCACGAGGGTTTGGCTGAAAGCATCGATGCCGTTTTGCGCATAGGGCCAGACCCATGCGGAAATGCCGGCGACGGGGATCATCACCAGGACGATCATCGTGATCGGGAATTTTTCTCCGCTGAAGAAGGCGAACATGCTTGGGAGTTTCGTATCTTTAAATTGATTATAAATATAGGCCGCGAGCAGACCGGCTAATATTCCCCCGAAAACGCTCATATTCAATTCGGGATTCATGATCCGCAAGCCTTCTTTGAGGACGACGATGGCCAGATAGCCGGTGAAAGCCGGGATGCCTTTATCTTTCGTATTGGCGAAACCGATGGCGATCCCAATGGCGATAATCACATCCATGTTGCTCAAAATGATCCCGGATGCCTGGAACAAAGGAATATTCAGCATGTCCGGAGCCGTTAGCCGCAGGAGCAGCCCGGCGATCGGCAGCACGACAATTGGCAATAGCATACTTTTTCCCAATCTTTGCAAAAATTTTTTCATGTTGATCTCCTCCCGAATCCCGCATAGATTTTAGATATCTCGATAAGTGGCTAGTTTGATATCGGTAAAGGATTTCACCTTTCGGACGAGTTCCGGATGGATTAACATTTCCAGTTCATCCACCCGCGGATAAGCATAGGACGAGTTTGCGATCACACTTTTATCCAGATAAGCCGGATGGGTCATAATCTCTATCGAATCATAATTTTCGAATAGCTGTTCAAGGGTATGATCCTTTAAAACGGTTTCAATTTGATAACAAAAATAATCGGTCGTTTTTATTCCCTTTTGTCTCGCAGTATCCATCCAATCCTTTGGCATATTGCCCCGGACGGGCAAGCGATATTCCTTTGCCAGCGTCAAAAAGACTTCCGGAATATTTCCGAAGGAATGGATATGGTGATGGCTGTCCAAATGGGTGGGGATCAGCCCGAATGACAGGAATTTTTCGATTTGCGCCTTCCATTCTTCGTAAACCTCATCCAAATCGATGGTAAAGGCGCCTTTATAGTAATCCAATCTGCGGAAATTTCCGTTCATATCGGCAATCGTTTTATGATGCTTCAGCAACGGTTTCCCGCAGGTAAGGACGAGGTGCACGCCAACCCCTAAAGAAGGGTTGGCTTTGGCAAGTTCGGCTGCGTGCCCTGCACCCGGCATGTTTGTCATTAAAGTGGTGGATGTTAATATCCCCAATTGATGGGCGTCGATAATCCCGTAATTGACGGAACGGGAATAACCGAAGTCATCCGCGTTGATGATCAGTTTTTTCATTTTTGTCACCTCTTTCAGGAAGATTTATTTCAAATCCGGCCAATAGCCTTTGTTTGCCTCGATCAGTTCATCGAGAATCCGTCTCGCCTTATCCGTGTCGACCACCGTCCGATTCAAGGTTAAAGCTTGCAGGAGTTTCAAATAACTTTTTTCATAGTAGGCGTCGACCACTAATTTTTCATAGGCGAATTGCCCCTCGATTAAGCCTTTGTAAAAGGTCGGGATTTCACCGACGGCGAAGGGCTTCGGGCCGTCGCTCGTTAACACGCACGTGACTTCCACCATGGCATCTTGCGGGAGATTCGGAATGACCCCCCTGTTTTCCACCATGACGATAAAATATTGATGCAAGTTATACGCCAGCGATTCTGCGGCACGGATCATGTAGACGCCGTGAATATCCGCGTGAAGGTCTTCCCCGGCAGCCGTACCTTTTTCAATGATGCGCCGGCATAGTTCCCGAACCCTTTTTTCCCGGCCTTCCATCACTTGGCGGGCTCTCGTATGGTTCGGATCTTCTTTCTTCACCATTTCCTCGGGGTAGAGGTAATATTGCAAATAGGTATTCGGCAAATATTCAGGAAAGTCCATCAAGGTTTTCCTGGCTTGTTCAAAGGTTTTAATCCAGGACGGATCATTGGCAATCTCCGCATCTTCCGGTTTGAATCCTTTTTCGATGATCAAGTTTTTCAATCGTTCGGTAAGGTCGTTTCCGCTTTTGTCGTAAATTTTGGTAAACCAGCCGAAATGGTTCAGCCCGAAATATTCCGGAACCAGGTCCCAAACTTCCAGACCTAAAATTTTCGCATAGCTGACCATAATGGCGATGGGCATATCGCATATGTTTAAAATTCTCCGATCGTCGGGGAATTCTCTTTTTAATGCTTCAGCCACGATCGCCGCCGGATTGGTGTAGTTCAAAATCCAGGCATCGGGGGATTGTTTTCGGATGTCGTAAATCAGTTCGATCATATCTTTAATGGATCGAAGCCCGTAAGCCATTCCGCCGGGACCGCATGTTTCCTGGCCGACGACGCCGTATTTCAGCGGGATTTGTTCATCTTTTTCCCGCATCTTCAGTCCGCCGGTGCGAATTTGCACAAAAACGAAATCGGCGTTTTTAAAGGCTTCCTTCTTGTCCGTTGTGTAGGTGAAGGACCTCAGCTCCGGGTAGTATTCCTTCAGCAAAATTTCCGTGGCCTTCGCATTCAGCGCTTGCCTTTTTTCATCGATATCGTAAAAGACAAGGCTTTCCAGGGGGAAATTCTCTTTTTCGGCAATCAGGCTCATGACCATCCCGATCGTGTAAGTGCTTCCACTGCCTGCAATCACAAGGCGCTGCTTTTTCATCGAAGAGGCCTCCTCAAGATGTGAAGTATTGGGATACTTCATATATATCATAAATTAGATACAAATACAATACAATTTTAATACAAATATGAAGACATTTTTTCGCCGATCGGGGAAAAACCATGGAATTACCTCATTTTGTAAAAAATAAATAATGAAAGACAAAAAAATTTGTTATATATTTGTATTTAAACATGGTGAAATTTTGGAGGGAATCTAATCGTGAACCGATCAACGCCTCTCTATCGGCAAATCGCATCAAGAATCAAAGAAGACATTATCTTGTCGAATTTGGGGAAGGATGAAGCGATCTTGCCGGAAAACAAACTGGCGGAAAAATACAAGGTGAGCAGGGTCACGATTCGCCGGGCGATCGATTTGTTGGTGAAAGAGGGGATTTTATATAAAATTCAAGGCAGCGGCACGTATGTAAAAACGGAAAAGATCAATCACGATATTTACAAGCTTCAAGGGTTTACGGAGGAAATGCTGCAGCTGCAGCAAAACCCGATCAATAAAATCTTGGAATTTCGCCTGGAATATCCGGACCGGCAAGTTCGGGACATTTTGCATTTGAAGGAAGATGAGCGGGTGTTTTTCGTACGCCGTTTGCGCTGTGTCGGGGAGGAGCCGATGATATTGGAGGAAACCTATCTGCCGGAAAAACTGTTCCCGGATCTGTCCGTTGAAGTGATGTCGAAATCCAAATACGACTATGTTGAAAGGAAAGGGTATCAAATTAAGGAGAGAAGAGGGGAGATTTCGGCGATTTTCCCGAACAAGAGCCTGAATCAATTGCTGCGGACGCCAAAAGACCTGCCGCTCATTTACATGTCTGCCTGGGCATATTTGGAAGACGGCACCGTATTTGAATATACGAAACTTTATTTTCGAAGCGACAAATACACCTTTAAGTTTTCTTCCAAGCGGATGTAAGGCGGCTAAGGAAGGGCCGGTCCCTTTCGCCAAGTTTCTGAAAATGCATATCAAGGCGATGAAGTCCAAAAATTTGTGTAAAAAGAAGCGGGCGCAAAGCGGATCCATTCCCGGAAGGCGATGTTCCCTTGACTGGGAGCAGGATTTTACACAAATAGGAGGACTTGATCTATCAAGGCTCTTTTTGAGGGGCGCCGTCATGACAATCGGGTTTTTCATTTTGTTGCGGCATGTTTTTTCCGGTTTGGGCTGGGTCTTTGCGGCTTCCGGCGGAGACGGGGCCGTGGCCGGACCCCGGATGATGAATTCCCGGTTCAAATTTTCCTTTTTTCTCGCAGATTCCTTTTCCTTTGTTCATGATCCTGCCTTTCTGATACGGCATCAGCCGGAGAAAGGGCTGCCCGCCGCCAGAATGCTGGCCACGAAGATTTTATCCTCATAAAATTCACCGGCGTTGGCGGCAATCCCGTTTTGGTTTTTATTCCGAGAAACGGGCTGCCGATTCACGAACTTATCCCGTCTATAAAAACGTATCTGACGGGCCCCATGCGTTCCCCGAATGCGGCTGCCGAAACAGCATGAGCAAATCTTACGCATTGCCCAGTTCCGCAAATTGGCGCACCATCTCCTTGAATAAATCCTCCTCTTCCAAAAACGGGACGTGGTTGCTTTGGTTGAACACGAACAGTTTGGAATCCGGCAGCAACCGATGGATTTCTTCCGAGAACGGGAGCGGGCATTGGGCATCGTATCTGCCGCAATAAATGAAGGCCGGAACGGGGACATGTTTTAATTTCTCCCGAATGTCGTAGTTGGGCAATTCGTGAAACGAAAAGTAATCCAATCTATTTTGCACGACCCTTCCGCTGCTCGGCCTGGAAAAATAGTCCTCGAATTTCTCCGGCCTGTAAAGGGACATTTCCGTCCATTCCCTCATGGCCTTTGCCCGTTCTTCCTTCGCGGATGACGGGGATTTCAGGATGGAAAACAAGGCTTTCAGCCTTTTGTTCAATGGGCTTTTCGGACTGTACATGCTGCCTTCATGTTCCATGTAATCCTTGCTTGCGGAGGCCCCGCCGATCAAGATTTTTGTTAAGGAACGGGGGAAAATGGCCGCATAGACCAGCCCGAGCATCCCGCCGGCGGAATGGCCGGCGAATCCCCATTTCTCGATGCCGAGCGCTTCCCGGACGGATTCCAAATCCTTGCATGTTTCTTCCATGCCCAGTTCCCGCTCCGAATCCGCTTTGCAAGAGTTTCCCGCCTCTTTCAAGTTGGTGAGATAAACTTTGAAATGGCCGGTAAATGCATCGGCAAAATAATAGCCCCGTTCGTTGAATTCGCTATAGAAATGGGTAATGCAGAGCGGGCTGCCCTCGCCCCGGGTGAATATCTCGAACTTTCCCCTGCGGGTATCCGCCATTTCTCTTTGCCACATACGAAAACCTCCTAAAAAAGAAAGAATCCCGGCCCAACGGCTGCAGTTGGCGGGGAAATGGAGCTCCCCGCGTTCCCTAAAAAGGAAAGCATCCTAACTCAACTTTTTTCATGATTCGCCATCCGGGCAGCGATTTCCTTCAGGAAAAGTTTTTGGCGAATGAACGGCCCGACCGGGCCGCGGAAAGGGGGATTCATCCGCGGATGAAGGAGGTTTTCCCTGCTGTATGGACAGCCATTCGGGATTCATCGCGAAGGATGGGTGGTGAAAGGAAAAATGAGCCATCCGCAAACGGTGATGCCGCGCATATCGCCGGCCGCCCCCGGAGGCCGGGAAAAGCGGTCCGATCCGTTTGGGCCCGGCTGTCCGTGCGGCCAAAGGGCGGACCCGATCGGCCCTTCCGGCGGCCAAAAAATGGAAGGGATTTTTCCTGCCGAAAGGCCGCGGCGATTGAAGTTTTCCTTCATTTTTTTATTGACATGGCTTAAGAAGGGTGATAGAATTTCAATCATCATGAAAATTTAATAAGGCAGTACCTAGCTCTTATCAAGAGAGGTGGAGGGATGTGCCCGATGAAACCCGGCAACCGTCAATGCGTATGCATTGAAATGGTGCCAATTCACACAAAGTGAAGCGATTCACTTTGAGAGATGAGGGAGAGGTAATCGATTGTTTCGTAATCGTGCGCCTTTCTGCTCATTGTGGAAAGGCGCTTTCCTTTTATGGATGGCGACAGGGAAAGGGGTGGAACGTTTTGATCTCCGTGCAGAACTTAACAAAAATTTTTCCGGCGAAAAACGGAGATGTTACGGCGGTTGACCATGTCAATCTGGAGATCAAAGAAGGAGAAATATTCGGGATTATCGGTTACAGCGGCGCCGGGAAAAGCACCCTTATCCGCCTGCTGAACGGATTGGAGACCCCCACGTCGGGTTCGGTCATTATCGACGGGAAGGAAATCCACAATATCCGCGGCGCGGAATTGCGAAAGGCCCGGCAGCAGATCGGGATGATCTTCCAGCATTTTAATCTCCTCTGGTCGCGGACGGTCCGGGAGAATATTTCATTCCCGTTGGAAATTGCCAAGGTGCCGAAACAGGAACGGAAAAAAAGGGTCGATGAGCTGATTAAACTGGTCGGCTTGGAAGGAAAGGAGGATGCCTATCCTTCCCAACTGAGCGGGGGGCAAAAACAGCGGGTCGGCATCGCCCGGGCGTTGGCGAACAATCCGAAGGTGCTGCTTTGCGACGAGGCCACGTCGGCCCTGGATCCGCAAACGACCGATTCGATTCTGGAGCTGCTCGTCGACATCAACCAAAAACTGGGCTTGACGATCGTTCTCATCACCCATGAAATGCATGTCATCCGCAAAATCTGCCATCGGGTGGCGGTGATGGAGGCGGGAAAAATCGTCGAGGTCGGCCCGGTCTTGGAAATATTTAAACGGCCGAAAGCGGAAATCACGAAACAGTTCGTCCGGCAAGTTACCGAAACGGAAGAACCGTCGGAAACCATCGAACATCTTTTCCGCAAATATCCCGAAGGAAAATTGGTCAAACTCACCTTCGCCGGGGAATCCGTCGAAAAACCGATCATCGCCAAACTGATCAGGGAAACCGGTCTGGACATCAATATCCTGCATGGAAACATTTCGCAAACGAGAAACGGCGCCTATGGTTTCCTGTATGTGCAAATGGCCGGAGATCCGGAAGCGTTGGCGAAGGCCTTTGAGATCTTATCGGCGGAACAGATCGGCGTGGAGGTGATGAAAAATGTTTAGCGCCATATTTCCGAATGTGGATTTGGCGAAAGCATGGCAAAAGACATGGGAAACCCTCTATATGACCGGAATTTCCATTATTTTTATATTTTTACTTGGAATTATTTTGGGATTATTGGTGTTTCTGACCTCGAAGGGCAATCTGTGGGAAAACAGATGGATCTATGGCATTATTTCCGGATTGATCAATATTTTCCGTTCCATTCCCTTCGTCATTTTAATCGTTTTATTGATTCCCTTTACGAAATTTCTCGTCGGGACGATGATCGGGGCAGACGCCGCCCTTCCCGCATTGATCATCGGTTCCGCTCCATTTTATGCGAGGATGGTGGAAATCGGCCTGCGGGAAATCGATAAGGGGGTGATTGAGGCGGCAAAGGCGATGGGGGCAAACACCTTCACGATCATTTTTAAGGTTTTGCTGCCCGAATCGATGCCGGCATTGGTTTCCGGCATTACGGTGACCGCCATCGCCCTCGTCGGATATACGGCCATCGCGGGCGTCATCGGGGCCGGCGGCCTCGGCGACTACGCGTATCTGGACGGATTTTCGCAAAATCAAAACGATGTGACCTTTTTCGCCACCCTGTTGATCTTACTCATCGTCTTTATCATCCAATTTATCGGAGATTTTATAACGAAAAAATTGGATAAACGATGAACGGCCGCCGCAAGGACGGGGGATGGGTCCCGGAAAACTGCCGGAAATGGCGGGACACCGGCCCGGTCTTTCCGGCTTCCGGAAAGGATCAAGATCCGGCAAATCCCTTCGGACGGGAAGGCCGGATCAAGGGTTCGGCGGCATTTGAAGCGGGTTAATTGATCCGATAAGGATTGAAACAATAATACAAAGGGGGATTTTTCATGAAAAAATGGCTTGTCGCACTTTTCGCTGTAGCCTTGATTTTCGGCCTTGCGGCCTGCGGGAAATCCGAGAAAACCGGAGGCTCCGATGAAGGGGAATTGAAAAAGATCGTCATCGGGGCGACGAATGAACCCCACGCCAAGATCCTGGAAAAGGCCAAACCGATCCTGAAAGAAAAAGGCATCGATTTGGATATCCGCACCTTCAGCAAATATGAACTGATCAATCCGGCCTTGAATGACGGATCCTTGGACGCCAATTACTTCCAGCACATTCCCTATTTGGAAGCGCAAATGAAGGAATTCGGCTACAAATTTGCCAATGCCGGCGGGATCCATATCGAACCGATCGGGGTTTATTCGAAAAAGTACAAATCCCTGGATGAACTTCCCGACGGGGCGACGATCATCATCAGTAACAGCGTGCCCGACCACGGACGCATTTTGACATTGCTTGAGAAAAACGGGCTAATTAAACTGAAAGACGGGGTTGACAAGGTCACGGCTACCGTAAAAGATATTGCGGAAAATCCGAAACATTTGAAATTCAACTACGAGTATGCCCCGGAATTGCTGCCCCAAATCTACAAGAACAACGAAGGGGATGCGGTCGTCATCAATTCCAACTACGCCCTCGACGCCGGATTGAATCCGGTGAAGGACAGCATCGCCATCGAAGATTCGGATTCGCCCTATGTCAACATCATCGCCGTCCGCCAGGGGGATGAAAACAAAGAAGAGATCAAGACGCTGGTGGATGTCCTCCATTCGAAGGAAATTCAGGACTTCATCCTGGAAGAATGGGGCGGAGCGGTCGTTCCCGTCGATAAATAAAAAGGGTGTGTTCCTCCTCCGGGAGCGTCTTAAGGGCCAAGATCGTCCGGCCCGATGCGGAAACCGTCCCGTTTCCGGGGACCGGGCGGAGCGGGGTTTCGCAAAGAAATAAAACGCAGATGATTCCACGTCGAGTGTCCCAAAAATGGATTTTGGGGCACTTTCTTTTATCCCGTTTTCTGATAAAATAATAAGATCAAATCATCCGCAAGCCTCGAAGTCTCCCCGCAGATCCCGGATTTTTGATAAAATGGATTAAACAGAATCTTTGCTGATTTCCCTGGTTTCGTTCCCTTTCATTCATCGTTGATAAAATGGAATCCCCAATCCGGCCGTTCCGTTTTCATTCGGCTTCAGGATCCCGGCCCGAACCCATCCGGAAAATCCCGTTCCCGCGGGCCTTTTCAGGAAACCGGACCCGGGCAAGGGCGGGCCCCAGGCCGCCGGACAAGAAGGGAAACAGCCGGCCAAGCCTTTAACCGCCATCCGGCCAAGGCTTCGGCAAGGATTCAAGGGTCTCCATGTACGGCGGAAACCATTTTCCGTCCACATCTTGGTGATTGCATCCGTGGAAAAGTTAACCCGGCAAGTTGAATATACTTTTCATTTGTTATAATATTGTAATGAGAATAAATTGAGAATGAACATTGAATGGAATAATGGAGGTATAGACATGGCGAGTTCAACATTAACCATTAAAGACTTGCATGTTGCCGTTGAAGGCAAAGAAATTTTAAAAGGGGTCAACCTCGAAGTGAAAACCGGCGAATTCCACGCCATCATGGGCCCGAACGGCACGGGGAAATCGACCCTTTCCGCGGCCATCATGGGCCATCCGAAGTATGAAGTCACCAAGGGAACCGTCACCCTCGACGGGCAAGATGTTCTGGAGATGGAAGTGGACGAACGGGCCAGAGCCGGTCTTTTCCTGGCCATGCAATATCCGAGCGAAATCAGCGGCGTCACGAACGCTGACTTTTTGCGCACGGCGATCAACAGCCGCCGGGGAGAAGGAAACGAAATCCCGCTGATGCCGTTCATTAAAAAATTGGATCAAACGATGCAATTGCTGGAAATGGATGTCAACATGGGCCAGCGCTACGTCAATGAAGGGTTCTCAGGCGGGGAGAAAAAACGGAACGAAATCTTGCAGCTGATGATGCTCGAACCGAAAATCGCCATCCTTGACGAAATCGACTCCGGTTTGGACATCGACGCCTTGAAAGTCGTGGCCAAAGGGATTAACTCGATGCGCAACGAAAACTTCGGCTGCATCATCATCACCCACTATCAACGCCTGTTAAACTACATCACGCCGGATTACGTCCACGTCATGATGCAAGGCCGCATCGTGAAATCCGGCGGTCCGGAATTGGCCCTGCGCCTCGAAGCGGAAGGATACGATTGGATCAAAAAGGAACTCGGCATTGAAGACGAAACGGAAGATGAAGAGGTCGGGCAAGAAGCCTAGGGGTTAGGAGGATGAAGATGACGATCGATGTACAAAATCCGTTTGACCAAAAATACGTGGAGTCCTTTTCCGCAGGGCGGTCGGAACCGGAATGGCTGAAAACTTTTCGCCTGAACGCCTATGAACGGATATCCCAACTGGAGCTTCCCAAACCGGATAAGACGAAAATCGACAAATGGAATTTTACCCGTTTCACCGAGCACGTTTCCGAGAAGGCCCCTGCCGGCGGGATCGAACAATTGCCGGAAAAGGTCAAATCCTTGATCGATCTGGAAAACGCAAAAAATCTTTACGTCCAATACGATCAACAGCCCATCTACGCATCCCTGTCGAAGGAATTGGCCGACCAAGGGGTCATCTTTACGGATATATTGACCGCCGTGAGGGAGCACGGCGATTTGGTGAAAAAATATTTTATGACGGAAGCCGTCAAGGCCGACGATCACCGGCTGACCGCTTTCCATGCGGCGCTGTTTAACGGGGGGGCGTTCCTGTACATTCCGAAGAACGTCCAGGTGGAGGAACCGGTGCAAGCCGTTTATATCCACGACGAAAACGCGCCGCTGATCAACCACGTCCTGGTCGTCGCCGATGACAACAGTTCCGTCACTTACGTGGAAAATTACATCTCGCTTCGGGAAGCTTCCGACGGCATCGTCAACATCGTTTCGGAAGTGATCGCCAACACGAACGCGAAGATCGTTTACGGGGCCGTCGAAACGTTGGCGAAGGGGGTTACCGCCTACGTCAACCGGCGCGGGGTCGCCGGGAAGGACGCCTCCATCCAATGGGCGCTGGGATTGATGAACGACGGCAATACCGTTTCGGAAAACGTCACCCTGCTTGTCGGCGACGGATCCTACGGGGATACGAAAACGGTCGTTGTCGGCAGGGGCGAACAAACCCAAAACTTTACCACCAAGGTGATCCATTTCGGCAAAGCTTCGGAAGGATTTATCTTGCAGCACGGCGTCGTCAAGGACAAATCTTCCGTCGTGTTCAACGGGATCGGAAAAATTGAGCACGGCGCCTCGAAATCCAACGCCCAGCAAGAGTCGCGGGTTTTGATGCTGAGCGAAAAAGCCCGCGGGGACGCCAACCCGATCCTGTTGATCGACGAAGACGATGTCCTTGCGGGACACGCCGCTTCCGTCGGAAGGGTCGATCCGATTCAGCTCTATTATATGATGAGCCGGGGAATTCCCAAGGCGGAGGCGGAACGGCTGATCATCCACGGCTTCCTCGCTCCGGTCGTCAACCAATTGCCCATTGAAGGGGTTAAAAAGCAGTTGATCGAGGTTATAGAAAGGAAAGTAAAATAAAATGGATATTAAAGCTGTCCGTTCCCTGTTTCCGATCCTTGACCAGGAAGTCAACGGCCATCCCCTCGTATATTTGGACAGCGCGGCCACTTCCCAGAAGCCGCAGCCGGTGATCGACGCGATCACCCACTATTACAAAACCTACAATTCCAACGTCCACCGGGGGGTGCATACCCTGGGGACGAAGGCGACGGAGGCGTATGAAGCCGCCCGGGAAAAGGTGAGAAAATTCATCAATGCCGAGTCCGTTGAAGAAATCATTTTCACCAGGGGGACGACCACGGCCATCAATACCGTCGCTTCCAGCTACGGCCGAGCTTTTTTGAAACCGGAGGATGAAATTGTTCTTACCTGCATGGAACATCACAGCAATCTGATCCCTTGGCAGCATGCGGCAAAATTCACCGGCGCGCGCCTGAAATATATCCCCCTTCAAGCCGACGGGACGATCGACTTGGAGGATGTCAAGGCAACGATTACCGACCGGACGAAGATTGTGGCCATCACCCATGTATCCAACGTGCTGGGAACGGTCAACCCGATTAAAGAAATCGCGGCGATCGCCCACCGACACGGAGCGGTGGTTGTCGTCGACGGCGCCCAAAGCACCCCGCACAAAAAGGTGGATGTCCGCGATCTGGACTGCGACTTTTACGCCTTTTCCGGACATAAAATGTGCGGGCCGACGGGAATCGGCGTATTATATGGGAAAAGGCGCTGGCTGGAACAGATGGAACCGGTGGAATTCGGCGGGGAAATGATCGATACGGTCGGATTGTACGAATCGACATGGAAGGAGCTGCCTTGGAAATTTGAAGGCGGCACGCCGATTATCGCCGATGCCATCGGTTTGGGCGCGGCCATCGACTTCCTGGAAGAAGTCGGGCTGGAGGAAATTGAAAGGCATGAGCGGGCGCTGATCCGTTACACGATGGAACAGTTGGAGACGATCGAAGGCCTCGAGTGGTACGGCCCCAAGGATCCCGATCGGCGGGGCGGTGTCATCGCCTTTAATCTTTCCGGCGTCCATGCCCACGATGTGGCGACCGTGCTGGATGCTTACGGAATTGCCATCCGCGCCGGCCATCACTGCGCCCAGCCGCTGATGAAATGGCTGGGCGTGACGGCCACGGGCCGGGCCAGCTTCTATCTTTACAACACCTTTGAAGATGTCGACCGGTTCATTGAAGGGCTTCGCAAAGCAAAGGAGTTTTTCGACGATGTCATTTGACCAATTGGAAACCTTATACCGGCAAGTGATCATGGATCATTATAAGCGGCCGAGGAACAAAGGGGTTCTGCAGGACGGCAGCCTGACGGTGGACATGAACAATCCGACCTGCGGAGACCGGATCCGCCTGACGATGAAAATCGACGGCGGCAAAGTGGATGACGTCAAGTTTGAAGGGGAAGGCTGTTCCATTTCGATGGCCTCCGCGTCGATGATGACCGAAGCGATCAGGGGAAAGGACACCGAATCGGCGCTCCGTCTGGCTGAAATGTTTTCCGAGATGATCCAAGGCAAAGATGTCGAACAAATCGAAGCCCTTGGAGATGCGGTTGCCCTTCAGGGCGTAGCGAAATTTCCCGCCCGCATCAAATGTGCGACTTTGGCGTGGAAAGCGTTGGAAAAAGGGTTGAAAGACCATTAAAAAAGGAGGAATGATCGATGGCGAAGAAAATGCCGGAAATCGGTGAATATAGATACGGCTTCCGCGATAAGGACGTCGCCGTCTATCGGGCAAAGCGGGGATTGACCAAAGAAGTCGTGGAAGAGATTTCCCGCATGAAAAACGAGCCGAAATGGATGCTCGAATTCCGCCTGAAGGCGCTGGACCATTTTTATAAACGGCCGATGCCCCAATGGGGCGGCGATTTGTCCGGACTGAACTTCGACGAAATCACCTATTATGTGAAGCCGTCCGATCGCACCAGCCGGTCCTGGGACGAGGTGCCGGAAGAAATCAAGCGCACCTTCGATCGGCTCGGGATTCCAGAGGCGGAACAAAAATATTTGGCGGGGGTTTCCGCCCAATACGAATCGGAAGTCGTTTATCATAATATGAAAAAAGATATTGAAAAATTGGGGATCATCTTTAAAGATACGGATTCCGCATTGAAGGAAAACGAAGAGCTGTTCAAAAAATATTTTGCCACCGTCGTCCCGCCGACGGACAACAAATTCGCCGCCCTCAACTCGGCGGTATGGTCAGGCGGTTCCTTCATTTACGTTCCGCCGGGTGTGAAGGTGGAAACGCCGCTGCAAGCTTACTTCCGGATCAACTCGGAAAACATGGGACAATTTGAGCGCACCCTGATCATCGTCGACGAAGGCGCCAGCGTCCATTATGTGGAAGGCTGCACGGCCCCGATCTATACGACCGATTCCCTTCACGCCGCCGTCGTGGAAATCATCGTCAAAAAAGGCGCCTACTGCCGCTACACGACGATTCAGAACTGGTCAACGAACGTCTACAACCTGGTCACGAAAAGGGCGGTTTGCGAAGAAAACGCCACGATGGAATGGATCGACGGAAACATCGGTTCCAAGCTGACGATGAAATATCCTTCCGTTTTGCTGAAAGGGGAAGGCGCCCGGGGCATGACCTTGTCCATCGCCTTCGCCGGGAAAGGGCAGCATCAGGACGCGGGGGCGAAAATGTACCATTTGGCGCCGAATACGTCCTCGACCATCGTGTCGAAATCCATTTCCCGTCAAGGCGGCAAAGTCACTTACCGCGGGCTCGTCCATTTCGGCAGGAAGGCCGACGGGGCGCGCTCCAACATCGAGTGCGACACGCTCATCATGGACAACAAATCGACTTCCGATACCATTCCGTACAATGAGATTTTAAACGACAACATCTCCCTGGAACACGAAGCGAAGGTTTCGAAGGTATCGGAGGAACAATTGTTCTATTTGATGAGCCGCGGCATTTCCGAACAGGAAGCCACCGAAATGATCGTCATGGGCTTCATCGAACCGTTCACGCGGGAACTTCCCATGGAATATGCGGTGGAAATGAACCGTCTCATCAAGTTCGAGATGGAAGGAAGCATCGGGTAATCCTTGTCATATCATGGGTGCAGCGTTCATTCTTGTCCGCTGCACCCACAATTTGCCCGCAAAAATTTAGATTTTGATTTGCGTGCCGCTGACACGACTCCAGCGATCCGTCCGCAATTTTCTTGGTCGCATGGAGGCCGGTGTCAGCGGTCATTTTATGCTTTCAACCCCCAAACGTTCGGATGCACATTTGACATCCTGCTCCCGGATCCAAGCGGCATCATCTGCTTGCCGGTCTGTCATTCGGATGAATTCCTCTCCTGGAACTTTTTTCATCATCTTGAACAAACCGGTTTCACTCCCGCGCATTCAGGATATCGATTCATTCTCCTTTTTGATTTGAGGGCTGCTATCCGTCGGACCGCCCCTCCGGACATAATCGCACGGACGCCGGGACAGCATCGTCCTTCATTGTTTCGTGCCATCGCCCGATTCATGATCGGCAAAAATGATAATCTGGTCATACCGGGCTTGCCATCCATATACCTTATAAGAAAGGAGGCTATGATCATCATCGGGTGATGAAGGAGTGGAACGATGAGACTCTCCAAATTTGCAGATGAGCTTCCCGTCCCTCCCGTTTTACAACCGCGGTGGAAAGATCCGTTCCATACGTATTATGAAGTGAATATGACCGAATTTAAGCAATCCCTCCACCGGGAATTAAACGATACGACCGTATGGGGTTTTGAAGGCAGCTATCCGGGTCCCACCATCGAAGCAACGAGCGGAGAAAGGGTGTTTATCCAATGGATCAACCGGCTTCCGGACAAACATCTTTTGCCGGTGGACCGCACGGTGCACGGCGCCCATGGGAATGTGCCGGAAGTACGGACGGTCGTACACGTACACGGGGCGAGCGTCGAATGGGAAAGCGACGGCTATCCGGAGGCCTGGTTTACAAGGGGATTCCAACAAACCGGGCCATTTTTCCGAAAGCCGATCTATCGATATGATAATACCGATCGGGCCTGCACCCTCTGGTATCATGACCATGCGCTCGGGATCACGAGGCTCAATGTGTATGCCGGCCTGGCGGGATTCTATCTGATCCGGGATCATCGGGAACGTCGCTTGAATTTGCCAAGCGGAAAATACGAGATCCCGCTAATGATCCAAGACAAGACGTTTAAGGAAGACGGATCCCTATATTACCCTGAACAGCCGGAAAAACCAGTCCCGGGATTGGAAACCTCGATCGTTCCCGAATTTTTCGGGAATACCATCCTCGTAAACGGGAAAGTATGGCCGTATCTCAAAGTGGAACCCCGGAAATATCGCTTCAGGCTGTTAAATGCGTCGAACGCCCGTTTTTATCGGCTGAAGCTTGATTCCGGACAACTTTTTTATCAGATCGGGACGGATGGAGGATTCATGCCCCATCCGATCGGCGTCAGGGAGATCACGCTGGCCCCGGCGGAACGGGCGGATGTGATCATTGATTTTGCCAATCTGGCGGGGAAAAAGATTACCATGACCAATGACGCCCCCGCTCCTTTTCCGGCCGGCGATCCGCCGGACGAACACACTGGGACGGTGATGCAGTTTCGGGTGTCTCTTCCCCTGTCCGGCGTGGATACGAGCGTGATCCCGGCTGTTTTGCTGCCGCTTCCGAAAATAAACGAAGGGTCGGCTGCGAAGATCCGATATCTTACATTAAATGACCGGCAGGATCCGTACGGCCGTGAATGGATGCTGCTGGATAATAAACCTTGGGATGCCCCCGTAACAGAAACTCCAAAGTTGGGATCAACGGAGATATGGTGCCTGATCAACTTAACGGGGGATACACACCCCATTCATCTTCACCTGATCGATTTTCAAATATTGGACCGACGGGATTTCGATGCCGAAAGGTTTAAAAAGGAGGGGGTCATCCGTTATACGGGCCCGCCGATCCCTCCCGAGCCGCAAGAACGGGGATGGAAGGATACCGTAAGAGCCAATCCGAACCAGGTAACCCGAATCATCATGAGGTTTGGTCCTTATACGGGGCTGTATGTATGGCACTGTCATATCTTGGAGCACGAGGATTATGAAATGATGAGGCCGTATCTTGTGATCCGCTGACCGTTTCCCGCCGCGAATGGCACTCCTGACCGTTGCTCCGCGCAACTCGTACCGCTTATGAAAAAATGTGGGATGGGAAATTTGTTTTCCCCGGCAGTAAAAAATGAAAAGCCGCCGATCATTTGACGGTTGAGAGGAGACCGATTGATCTGCGAAATAAGCGATGGGGAGACCTCTCTTTTTTATGGGACGGTTGCATGCCGCCGCTCGTTTCAGGGCACACAAAAAGACCGAAGTCCGTTGGTCCTTTTGTGTGCCCCGCTCAACCTGTTGCTAGGACAAGCATTTTGGCAATTATTGAAGTAAACCGCGGTTAACAGGGTCCGAATTCCGGTCCATAACCGTATCCTCTCCCGTGACCGCCAAAACCGCCGATCATACAGCCGCAACCCACGATGATTAACAAGATGAACAGCACCACGAAAAAGGCAAAGCTGGTACCCGCATATCCTCCGGCACTCATCGAATGACACCTCCATTTATTTGCCTGCCATTTATCATATAGGATTTTTTCTCCGTTTGATTAGGCGTTCACATCATTTTCTGCGCATGCAGATGATTTTGTTTCGTCAGTGAAACAAGGAGATTATTTTTCATGATCCGTCAAAACCCCGGAACCTTGCCATGGCGTCTTCTTCGCACCCAAATCGGACGTTTCGGGGTTTTTATACGAAGGGAGATATTTTCCGAATCCGCGTCATAAATTACTGTTAAGAATATGGAATTTTCAAAACTCCTTGTGAAAGGATCATATCTTATGAAAAAAGGACCGGAGAATCAAGCTTCCTTTGGAAACGTACCGCAGCCGGTCAGGGAAGACGGCGCCGGCGGAATCGATTTGGGCCCCCGGGATGTGCTTCGCGACCTGGAGAATCCCGACATGCTGGTCCCGCCTGCTTCGGATGCCGGATCGATCCCCAACTTGAAGTTCTCCTTTTCCGACACCCATATGCAGTTAAAACACGGCGGCTGGTCGCGGGAAGTGACGGTGAGGCAGCTGCCGATCGCCACCGCCCTGGCGGGCGTGAATATGTACCTGACGCCCGGCGGGGTGCGCGAGTTGCATTGGCATAAGCAGGCGGAATGGGCCTACGTGATCTTGGGCAGTGCCCGCATCACCGCGGTCGACCAGCACGGGCGGAATTTTATCGCCGATGTAGGCGAAGGGGATTTGTGGTATTTTCCCGCCGGAATCCCCCACTCGATCCAGGGGCTCGGTGAAGGCTGCGAATTTCTGCTCGTCTTCGACGACGGCAGTTTCACGGAGTACGATACCTTCACGATTACCGATTGGTTCGCCCATACAGCGAAGGACGTGCTGGCCGCGAATTTCGGCGTACTGGAAAGCGTCTTTGCCCATATTCCTGCCAAGCAGCGCTACATTTTCCAAGGGAAGGTGCCCGGACCGGTGGAAACCCAGAAGGTGCCGGATCCTTACGGGATCGTGCCAAAGACCTTCACGCACCGGCTGCTGGCCCAAGAGCCGATCGTCACGACGGGCGGGTCGGTACGCATCGTCGATTCCACCAATTTTCCCGCATCGGCCACAATCGCGGCGGCACTGGTCGAGGTCGAGCCGGGCGGGATGCGGGAGATGCATTGGCATCCGAACAGCGACGAGTGGCAGTATTACCTCACGGGCACGGCGCGCATGACGGTGTTCGCCGCGAATGGCACGGCCCGGACATTCAATTATCGGGCCGGCGATGTCGGCTATATCCCGCGCGCTTACGGGCACTACATCCAGAACATCGGCGACCAAAGCCTTTGGTTTTTTGAGCTATTCAAGAGCAACCGTTACACCGATGTGTCGCTGAACCGGTGGATGGCGCTGACCCCGGAAGAGCTCGTGCGGGCCCACCTGCATGTTGGGCCGGAACTGATCAACGCGCTGCGGAAGGAGAAATGGCCGGTAGTCAAATTCGCGGTCAACCGCCGGCAGGAATGAAAACGGTAAAAGCTGCCATCCCTATGTCCGGCGACCGGCGAATCTGTTGTTTCCAAAAGGCGCGGAAGGAAAAGTTCAGGAAAATGGAAAACGATGAAGGCGGGCCTATTCATTTGAGTAGGTCTTTTTTTCTTCCGAAAAAGAAGGGAGGGGATGGAGGCGGCTTGTGAACAAAATGACGCTCCCTGACGGCTCAGACATTTTCATCCTGATCGATAACATGCCTGTGTTTCATCCGGGCAGAAAACGGCTGTATCTGAACCGGATGTTCTTGATGCCTTTCGCCCTGATTATCCGGTTGGTGCGTTCCGCGTTTCCGTAAGGGCGAATTTTTTGGTATATATGGAGTAGAGAACGTAAAATGTGCGGGGGATTCCCGTGCGATTCCAAAATCGTTGCCTGCACCGGGGAAGCCCCCGAAAAACCTGCGAAGAGGGAATAAAATGCTTGAGAAGATTTACATTTATCATACGAACGACTTGCACAGCCATTTTGAAAATTGGCCCCGCATCCGGAAGGAATTGCAAAGGCGAAGGGAAATCCATGAACAGCGAGGCGAGTCCATGTTCCTGTTCGACGTCGGGGACCATGTGGACCGTTTTCACCCCTACTCGGAAGGGACGATGGGAAAGGGGAACGTCAAGCTTCTCAACGAATGCGGCTATGACGGGGTGACGATCGGAAACAACGAGGGGATCACCTTGTCCCATGAGGATTTGATGGAACTGTACCGGGAGGCCCGGTTCGACTGCCTCGTCGCCAATCTCTTTTTTGAAGACGGGAGCCGGCCGCCGTGGGCGAAACCTTACCGCCTGTATGAGACGCGGCGGGGAACGAAGATCGGCGTGATCGGGGTTACGATCAATTACAGCAATTTTTACCGTCCTTTGCATTGGGTGGCGGGCGATCCTTTTGCCGAGCTGCGGAAATGGCTGCCCTTCTTGAAGGAACAAGCGGATCTGATCGTCGTCCTTTCCCATTTGGGGTTGTCCGAGGATGAACGGATCGCCCAGGAATTCCCGGAGGTGGACGTCGTTCTGGGGGCCCATACCCATCATGTTTTAGAAAGGGGAAAGGAGATCGGCCAAACCCTGTTGTGCTGCACCGGAAAATACGGGATGAACATCGGCCGGGTGGAATTGGCGTTCGATCCGGAAAAAAAGAAGCCCGTCCGCAAAAGGGCGATGCTGATCGCGACGGAAGGGCTGGCGGAGGCGGAAGGTGAGAAACGGTTCGTCGAACAATTGGAGGAAGACGGAAAAAAACTGTTATCCGCCCCGGTGGCGAAGCTGCCGGCCCGCCTGAAGTCGGACTGGTTCCGGGAAACGGAGCTGAACCGGCTATTGTGCAAAGCTTTAACCGAATGGTGCAAGGCCGAATGCGCCTTTATCAATGCGGGCATTTTGCTGGATGATCTCCCGGAAGGGATCGTTACCGAGTATGATATCCATAGAATTTGCCCCCATCCGATCAATCCCTGCACGGTGAGCATGAAGGGAGGGGCATTGAAGGAAGTCCTTGCCCAAATGGCGGAAGACCCCTATTTGACGCTGGCGCTCAAAGGGTTCGGCTTCCGGGGCGAAATCTTCGGGAAAATGATCTTCGATAACATCCAAATTTCCGGGAAGGGCGCCTCCGCGGAAATCCGGATTAACGGCGCGGAAATCGAACCGGAACGAAGGTATACGGTGGCGACGCTCGACATGCTCGCCATCGCCCGTTTCTATCCCCCCATCATGCGGGCCGAAAAGCGTTTCTTTTTGCCGGAATTCATTCGGGATGTTTTGAAGTGGAAATTGCAGACCATGTTCCCGCTGCCGGAAGATGATTAAAAGGACCGGGTGGAAGGCGGCCGTGCCCCCGAAGGGTTGCTGACGGTGCCTTTTCTTTTTCGGGAGGGAGTATTGGCGCCGAAGGGAGACTGCCCCGTCCCGGCGGAAGATAGCAGCGTCGTCAACAGGCTTGCGGCTGGTTCCTTTCCATTTCGGGAGGATGCGTCGAAAGGGCGCAAGCGTTCCGGAAGGGGTATTTACCCTTTGTGGCTGGAATTTTCGTTCTGGGGGACGATGCCCGAAATATTTGTTAGCCGTGCGGTTTTTGAAGGCCTAAATGTTGCCGCGCGGAAACGGCCTCTTTTCCTCCTCGAAGGGCTGTCTGCGGCCCGAAATTTGACACGGGCATTCTCCCTTTTTCCGGTTGGAATTTTTTGCCGGAAGGGTTGCGCTGTCTGAAGATTTTGTTCCTGACGGGGATTTCCTTTTTCCGTTCGGAATTTTTGCGACCGGGAAGGGCGGCCTTCCGAAAATTTTCCTTCCGTATCGGGCCTGTTTTCCTTTTCCGGTCGGCAATTTTTCAAACCGTTGTTTTTTCCCCTTTGCGAGCATACATATAGCTTGTAAGGGGGTGTTCTCCGTTGGCGTTATACCGCCGCCGCATCAGAAGAAAACCGCTTCCTTTACGATATATTTTGTTGTTATCCTTCGTTTTTTTTGTGCTTTCGAGCGCCGTCGGGCTGTGGATCGTCAATGACCGGATGAAGTCGCCGGTCATGAAATACGCCGAGTCCCAATCCGTCAATTTGGCGACGAACCTGATCAACAAGGCCATCGAAGATCAGATCGGCGAAGGCCTTCGGCTGGACGATATGATGGAAATCGTGCCCCTTGACCAATCGGGGAGCGTCATGACTTACCGGTTCAATACCCAGAAAGCGGTGGAATATTCGACGAAAATCACCAATTCGATCCTGAACAGCATCAATGCGATGGAAGGGGGAGCGGCGGAACTTCCCCTGGAGGGGGATATTAAGGATGTCCATCCGGCGAAGGACGGGATCATCTTTTACATCCCGATGGGCCGGGTCTTCGATAACATCATCATCGGCAGTCTCGGTCCGGATATCCCCGTCAAGCTGCAGGCCATCGCCGATGTGAAAAACGATATTGAAACCGTCCGGGAAGAACATCAAATCAACAATATTTGGGTGGAAATCCGGCTCCATGTGAAGATCGGCATTCGCATTATCGTCCCCTTTGAAACGGAAATCACGACCATCGAAAAAAGGATCCCCCTCGCCATGGGATACATTAAAGGGGATGTTCCCCAGTTTTACAACAATCGCGGTGACACGCCCCCTTCGATCCAAATCCCCGATGGGAAAGAGTAAGGCGGGTGGAAGGGAGTACCGGCTCCTCGCGGAAGTTGATTCCACCATTGTTTCCCATAAGTAAGGGAGGAATGGGTGCCGGCCCTCAAAAAACGCCGCGGAGAAAACCTCGGGTTTCCGATGGGGAACGGGATGCCGGGGATTTGTCTTTCCCGTATTTGTTCCCTTTGGACGCCCTATGCCCTCCATATGCCGCAGAAGTCCGCGGCGCGGCGGAAAGAGGGACAAAAGGGAGGACGATTTTCCAAAGCGATAGGGTGGCATTTTTCCACGGCGGTCTGGACTATGGCTTCCGGATGAAAAGCCCGGACGGTTATCGCCCGGATGGCCGGCCAACCCGGGAAAGCTCCCGCATCCTCTCTCCCGCATGCCGAAAGGCCGGCCGCCGGCCTTTCCGGAAGGCATTTGCTGCGTTGGGATCGGGGCAGGGGACTAGCCTTTTTTTCCTTTGTTCGCCTTCGTCTCCCGTTCCCAACGTTTTAAATACGGATAGGGGTCAAAGGACCATTCGGTGCGTCCGTTATCCTTGTACATCCCATAATGGAGGTGGGGAGGGAATTTTCCTGCCGTGCCCTTCGGCCCGTATCCGGAACTGCCGACGGTGCCGATGAGCTGACCCGGTTCGACGACATCCCCGATTTTGATGTTTTTAGAAAAATGATTCAAATGGGCATAGTAATGATAGGTATTGTTGATGTCGCGGATGCCGACGCGCCAGCCCCCGTATTTGTTCCAGCCTTTCATCTCGACCACCCCGTAACAGGTGGAATACACTTCCGTGCCATAATGGGCAAAAATATCCGTTCCTTCATGGATCCTTCTTCCGCCCCACCCCCGCCGGTCCCCCCACGTGTCCCGGTAACTGTACCGGGCGTAAACGGGAAGGGGAAAATGCTTCTGCTGCAGGTCGATCCGCCCGTAGGTTTTGAAAAGCTTGGCAATATTCAAAATGATGCCGACGGTCTTGTCCCGCTGATAATAATTCCACAATGCGATTCGGATGTTTTCGTCGTCGGGTCCGTATTGCAGGAGATAGTCGGCAAAGGAATAAAGGACGTCCGCGCCGTCGGACGGATCGGCTTTTCCGTCGCCGTTCCCGTCCCTGCCGAAACCTTGGAAAACCAAAATGGACAACGGGTTTTTGTCATCCGGGTCGGGATTGAACAATCCCGCCCATTTTTCTTTTGGGATATGAATGGCGATGATCCCTTCGGGCTTGGGCGAATGACGCTGCGCTTGCCGGATGTTCCTTTCGTATTGGTCGACGGCGGCCAGATAATACCAGGGAATGTGGGTGGCCGCTCCCATATATTGATAGGCTTCCATCCTTTTTTCAAGCCGTGCCTTTTCCCCGTCCGGGGCGGCCGCCTGGGCGGGGTGGCAGGAGATGGCGGAAAAAAGGATGAAAAGGACGGACAGTTTCTTGATTCGCAAGCTGATTCCTCCTTGCTTGATCGGGCGCTGTCCTGTTGCAGGACAGGCCGTTATCATGGGCTGCGAACGAAGTGAGCGGAGATGAAGAAAGACGGCATTTTGCCGGCGGAACTCTTCAGGATTGAATTTTTCCTGGGGAAAAGTATAATTCTTTATAAGAAATGCGGCATCATCCGCTGCCGTCCGGAACGGGGGTCCGGCGGACTCATCCGCCCCCCGCTGGCGGTTCCGTTCCCTGCGGCGTGGAATCGATCATCCGTTGAATGGTAAGGTTCAAAACCTTATCGATTCCTCCGCTGTCCGAGTCCAAGCCGGCGAAATTTTCGATTTCCTTGCGCAACGAAGGATCGTCCGTCACATAAACCTCGTACTGCCGCGGCACGACGGACATGGCCGTCCGCTTCACCTGTTCGGCCACCCGCCGCCGGTCGCGGGAGCCGGTCGTATAGGCGACCAACGCTTCCTTGCTCGTGACCAAAGTGCTGCAATCCGTTACGTCCGGGAGGGACACCACGAGGCGGCTGATCATGTCGGCCAACTTCTCCCGGTTGATGAACACCGGCTTGTTGGCCGGGTTTTGACCGGCGACAGGGCTTTTCACGTGCCGGACGAATCCGAAGTCATCCATCCGTTCCCCGTTTCCGGTATCGACGTAATTGTACAGATCCGGCCTTTGGTCGTTCACGTCGACCGTGGTCCCGTTTCTTTCGTACACGCCGGGATGTCCGGCACTTTTGTTGCATCCGCACAGGAACGCGCAAATCAGGCAGAGGGAAATGAAAGTTTTCATTGGATCACCTCCTGAATTTAGCATTTGCAAAAGGGGCTTTTTTCCTGATAGAAAAATGTGGAATCCGCGATCATGGGAAGCGAGGTGCGAAATAGACCATGAAATTGTTAAGCATTCATAATGTTTATTACGAATTGGTGGAGGAAAGAAAAAACGGATTCAATGAGCAGGCATTCCGCGACCGTTTCAGCGATATTTTGCTCCGTTATGATTATATTGTCGGCGACTGGGGTTACGGCCAGCTCCGGCTGAAAGGCTTTTTTGACGACAACAACCAGAAGGCGACCTATGATACGAAGATCAGCACCTTGACGGAATATTTATACGAATACTGCAATTTTGGCTGTCCCTATTTCGTATTAAAAAAGGTGGAAAAATAATCGGGAACGGACGGATCTTCCAACGGGATCCGTCCTTTCTTTTTCCCTTTCTTTTTCGGCCGGAGGGAAAAGATTCGGCGGTTTGGTTTCCGCCTTCATCGAAACTCAAGATCCTTCCCTTAAAGTGTCTGCCGAAGTCGAGAGCTTGTCCCTAAAGGCCCGACCTTTCATCCGTTTTCTTGTTTTTCCGAAAGGGGAATTTTATTCCCCTTTTTCATCATGGGGAGGGTGGGCCCCGTCCATTTGCCTCGGCAGGTTTTCATGGAGCTGTTTGTATTCATAATTGAAGGCGCTGTACACCCTCTGCCCTTTTTTCCCCTTTTTCCCGGGCTTGATCCTTTCGAATTTTCCCCGCGGGGCGCCATAGGGCCCCTCCGGAAATTCCTCCGGAACGATGTATTCCCGTCCGACTTCAACATTGGCAAATTCCCCGGATTGCTCCGGATCCTTTCGATCCATTCCGTTCATCCCTTTCAAACGCCGGATATGGCTAGTATTTCCCGGAAATTTTATATTTATTGGCCAAATTTCGCCTTTGCCGCAGGGGTTTGCATGAACCTTGGCGCTGAAGAGGTAAAAAACATGAAACCCGCAAGTCAGGCGTTTCTCGGCCTTCAGAGACGTTAAGCGTCCGCGATCCGATTTATTGAAACCCGGAAGTTTTTGCGGAAGGAGATTTTCTTTCGGGGCACGGGCGAGGAGCCCCTGCCGGGGAAGCAAAAGGCGGCATGCGGAAAGGGCCGGGATTGTGTTATCATATAGCTAGCCGAATCTTCTCGAACGGAAGTTTCTTGAAAAGGGGGAATGAGCCGTTGTACTTTGTTGACCGCAAAAAAATTGAAGAAACCCTGTTATACATGGAAAAACAATTGGAGACGCTGTCTTCCATCCGATCTCCGGATAAGGAGATCGAGAAAGCGGCCTTGGAGAGGATTGTGTTGACATTGATCGATTCCTTTCTGGATGCGGGCAACGCCCTGATCGACGGCTTCATCATGCGGGATCCGGGAAGTTATAACGACATTGTTGATATTTTGGCGGATGAGAAAGTGATTACCAAGAAGATGGCGGAAGATTTCAAATCGGTCATTCCGATGCGAAAGACGATCATGCAGGAGTATTTGGCCATCGACCATGGCCAGATGCACAGGATGATCCGCCAGGCGGCGCCGTCTTTTGCCGCTTTTCCGGACCGGGTCAGGGATTATTTGAAACATGGGTCTGGACCGGTTTCCGCATTTAAAAACGAATAATTTTCATAAACATACATAACAGGCTGGGGAGATCGACGATGAAAAGATATCGCGGTTATTTAATCGACCTGGACGGAACGATGTACAGGGGAGAGGAACGGATCGATGCGGCCGTCCGGTTTGTCCGGCGGCTGGCCGAGGAAAAAATCCCGTATTTGTTCGTCACCAATAATTCCACAAAACCGCCCGAACAAGTGGCCGAAAAGCTGAACCGATTCGGCATTCCGGCGACGAAGGATTCGGTTTTCACCACAAGCATGGCCACGGCCAATTACATTTACCAATGGAAGAAGGATGCGAAGATTTATTTTATCGGGGAAGAGGGGCTGAAGCTGGCCCTGATGGAAAAAGGATTCGCCTTTGCCGGGGAGGACGCCGAATGCGTCGTCGTCGGCTTGGACCGGCAAGTGACCTATGAAAAATTTGCCGTCGCCTGCTTGGCGATCCGGAACGGCGCCCGGTTCATTTCAACCAACGGCGACATCGCGCTGCCGACGGAACGGGGACTGATGCCGGGCAACGGCGCTTTGACAGCCCTCGTCCGCGTCTCCACCGGGACGGAACCGGTATTTATCGGCAAGCCGGAACCGATCATCGTCGAACAGGCGCTGCAAGTATTGGGCACAAAAAAAGAGGAGACGCTGCTCGTCGGCGACAACTACGCCACCGACATCCTGGCCGGAATCCGGGCGGGCATCGATACGCTGCTGGTTTTTTCCGGCGTCACGAAAAAAGAAGATTTGCAAAAGGTGGAGCAAATGCCGACTTACGCCGTCGATTCCTTGGACGAATGGACGGTTCTTTGAGACGAAGAATCTCTTTTTGGTCCGGCAAAAACCCGCGGGAAATGGTCCCGCGGGTTTTTATACGCACTTCCGATCGGTTGGGGGAAAGCCCGGAAACGGAAAGGGGAGGGGAACTTCTTGCGCGGTCATTCGGCGCCCACGGAACGGTGAGCCAGCCGGCTGGATGCGGCGGCGGCGATGGCCCCGACAATGTCGTCCAAAAAGGTGTTCACATCGCCGTTCCTTTTGTCGTTTAATTTTTTTAAGATTCCCGGTTTGACTTTGTCGATATAACCGTAGTTGGTGAAGCCGATGGAACCGTAGACATTGACGATTGAGAAGGCCAGGATCTCGTCTACGCCGTAAAGGCCCTCATCCATTTTGATCATCGTCTGCAGCGGTTCATCGAGCAGCCCCTTTTCCGCCAATACGTCCAACTGGATTCCGGTCAAAACGGCGTTTTGCACTTCCCGTTTTTCCAATACCGCTTCCACGTTTTCTTTGCATTCTTTGATTTTCAAGTCGGGATGATAGCTTTTTTGCAAAAAATACACCAGTTCGGCGATGTCATCGACGGTTACTCCCCGTTCCTTCAGCAATTGTTTTGCTCTATTTTCCTTTAACGGCATGAATTTTTGTTCGGACATGGCAATCACCTTCTTTTCAATATGATGGAAAGTCAGGAATTTTTATCCGGACGGGCGAGGTTTTGGCCTCCGCCCTTCATCATGGGACGGGGCGGAGAAAACCGCTTCGTTTTCCTTATTATAATCCCCCTGGAACAAAATGTGAAATAGTCCGAAGGAGGGGATCATACAATGGGTAGAAAGGTATTGGACTTTTATTGGCGGGAACCGGGGAGGAAAAGGAAATGGAAATGGATGCCTCTTTTATCCGGCAGCAATACGGAATCACGCCTGAGGGGTTTTTCACCCTGGACGGCTGCCCGGCCTTTCGCAGCGGCGATCAGGTCTATATCCGGATCAGGACGGAAGAGGCGCCGGATGAAATTCAGGAACGTTACGCCATGGCCAATTGGCTCATTTCCTTCGGGGAGAGGCATGTTCCGGAATTTTTGCCGGCGAAGGACGGGTATTATATTATAGCATATCGGGGCGAACCGTGCCTGGTTTTGCGAATCCCCCTCCGGAATCTGGGTGAAATCCGCGATCTCGGCCGGGAATTGGCCGGCTTCCACCGCCGGGGCAGGAATTTTGCCGGCGGCAAGGCGCTGAACCGGTACGGCCTGTGGAAAGAAATGTGGGAGAGGCGTCTGGAGCAGCTGGATGCGGTATGGAAAACCATGGAAGGGAAGGCGCCTGGGCGCGGATTTGAACGATTGTTCGCGGAGGCCTTTCCCTATTTTTCCGGTTTGTGCGAAAACGCCATACAGTATTTCACGGAGACCTTTTATGATGAGCGTCCTTGGGATTGCGATCTTCCGGCGATCTGTCACCACCGGTTCGGCTGTTCGGCCTGGAGGGGCAAATCCGTTTGGAAAAACCCCTTCGATTGGGTCGTCGACCATCCGTCGCGGGATCTTGCCGAATGGTCCCGGGACGCCTTTTTCCGTTTCCCGGGAAGGTATAAGGAAATGATTTCCCGCCTGCTTCGGGAATATGCGTCCGCCGTTCCATTGTCCCCTTTTTTTTGCCGCCTGTATTATTCCCGCCTCCTTCTTCCGCTCCATTTTTTGGAATGTGCCGAAGGCTGTTTTACGGCGGAATCTGACGGGGAGAGGCTGAAAAAAGAAAGGGAACTGGAGGTGATGGTGGAACGGAGCGGGGAATATGAAAAATTCTTGGCGGAATTGATCGAATATTTGCAAATCCGGATGCAAAACCATTGGCTGCCGCGGGTCGATTGGTTAAAATAATAGGGGATTCCGTTGCGTCTTTCACGGGACGGATCCGGGATCACCGACGGACGGATTTCGTATCAGGGAACGGACTTTGCAGGGGAAAGGAGATTGCCATGACTGCCAAACCGTACATTTATGTGACCCGGCAGCTGCCGGCGGAGATCATCGAAAAACTGCGGCGTTTTGCCGAAGTGGGAGTTTGGCCGAGCGAAGAACGGCCCGTTCCGCGGGATGTTTTGCTCAGGGAAGCGGCGAAGGCGGACGGGTTATTCGCCATGTTATCCGACCGGATCGATGAAGAGCTTTTATCCGCGGCAAAGCGTTTGAAGGTGGTCGCCAATCTCGGCGTGGGTTATGACAATATCGACGTTGGCAAGGCGACGGAACTCGGCGTTGCCGTATGCAATACCCCGGATATATTGACCGACACGACGGCGGACTTGACGATGGCCCTGATCCTGATGGCCGGACGGCGGTTGGGGGAAGCGTTGGAATGCGTGAAAAACGGCCGCTGGAAGAGCTGGAGCCCTTTCTTTATGGCGGGCACGGATATCCATCATAAAACCTTGGGCATTGTCGGCATGGGGAAAATCGGCGAAGCGGTGGCCGAGCGGGCCCGGGGTTTTTCCATGAAGGTGCTGTATCATAACCGGCATCGGAAACCGGAGGCGGAAAAACGGCTGGGCGCGGTCTACAGATCCTTTGACGATTTGCTTCGGGAATCGGATTACGTGGTCTGCTTGACGCCCCTGACCGATGAGACGAGGGGAATGTTCGACCGGGAAGCGTTTAAAAAGATGAAACCTTCGGCCTTTTTCATCAATGTGGCGAGGGGCGCGGTCGCCGTGGAAGAGGATTTGATCGAGGCGCTGGAAAAGGGGGAAATTGCCGGCGCCGGGCTGGATGTTTTCGCCGAGGAACCGGTCCGTCCGGACCATCCCCTTTTGAAAATGAAACAGGTGGTGCCTTTGCCCCATATCGGCAGCGCCTCGACGGAAACGAGATGGGCGATGATGGAAAGATGCGCGGAGAATTTGGAAGCGGTCCTGTCCGGAAGGCCGCCGGTGAATGTGGTCAATCCTTCGGTCTTGCAAAGATCGCACCTCTGACGGAAACGGACCGGGGGAAGTCGGCTTTTCGAAGATCGGAAGCTATGGTTTGCCGGGGTACGAACCATGCCAAAGTTCCTTGCGGACAAGGCGTGGGAAAATGATGAACGGAGCATTGTTAAAACGTGGGGACAGGACGCCAATTCCTTTCTTTCGGTTGAGGAGGGGCCGCGCATCTTTTGAACTCCGGCCGAGGCGGATTTGAAAATCGGGTTTTCAGCTTCGCGGCCGGTGACCGTCCGCCCGGCCGGCACCGCGGCCCGCGCAGGTTCCAACGGAAGGCCGGTTGACAAAGGAAGCCCCGCCCGCCTTTCCCTGCGGATCCGAAAAAGCGCCGGCCGTCCGCGGATTTTACCGCGTGTCCGCGGGGTTTACCGATTAAAATCCCGGAGCCATTTCCCGCATGTTGCCGGTGAAAATTCCGCAAGGCGGTGCGGACTGTCCGAAAAATAAAAAACAGCTTATTGGATGATGAACCAATAAGCTTTTCCTTTATTTTGACATGGATTTTTTAAAAGACTTGTTCCACTTCAACGACTCCGGGCACTTCTTCAAACAGCGCCCTTTCGATTCCGGCTTTTAAGGTGATGGTCGAGCTGGGGCATGTGCCGCAGGCGCCGAGCAGACGCAGTTTGACCACACCATCTTCCACGTCGACGAGTTCGCAGTCACCGCCGTCACGAAGCAGAAAAGGACGCAGTTTATCCAGCACTTCCTGAACCTGTTCCTTGATCTCCCGATCTGCCATATCATCGACTCCTTTCCTAATTCATAGTATAATAAAGTTCAACAAAAAAATCTATTGGAAAATGCCGACCGCCGGCTTCCATAAAGGGGATGGACCATGAAAAAGAAAGTGGAGATCGTCGTTTACGGCGCCGAACAAATATGCCCGTCCTGTGTCAATCTGCCGTCGTCCAGGGACACCTTTGAATGGCTGCAGGCGGCCATTGCCCGAAAGTTTCCGGGCCAGCCGTTTGCCATCGAATACGTGGATCTGTTCAATCCCCCGGACGAAGGGAAAAAGCGGGCGTTCGCACGGAAAGTGATCGAAGAGGACATGTTTTATCCGGTCGTCGTCATTGAAGACCGAGTCGTGGGCGAAGGGAATCCCCGCCTGAAGGAGATATTCGCCGAATTGGAAAAATACGGATACAAACCGGGAACGGAAAGCGGCAAATAGCCGCCTTTTTTTTTCGGGCGGTCCCGACGGAAAAGGAGATTCCGTCTGCGGCCGGGACGAAAAGCCCTCTCCCCGCAAAGCAAATCCATGGAATGGCCGTTCTTCTGCATCCACCGATAAGGGGCCCTTTCCCGGGAAAGGAAAGGACGGAAAAAATTTGCGGGAGCGTTTCGTCCGCGAACCTCCCGCCAAAGAAATGCGCATGTCCCTTCGGAAAAACGGGACGTTTCCAACGGGGACGGGGACGGTTCGCCTAAGGGTCCGCCGGTTAAGAATCCTTGAAAAAGGACGTTTGACATTTCCTTGCCCGTCGTTCTTTTGTTCGCCAGCGGAAACCCCCGTCGATTTGCCCGGCCGCCGTTCGTCCCCGGAAGGAAGATGGGCCGTTTCCGGCCGCAGGCCCCTTCAACTCCCCAAATACGCGGCTTTAATTTGTTCGCTGTTATAGATGTCGCTCGCCTTCCCCGAATGGACGATTTTTCCCGTTTCCAATACGTACGCCCGGTCGGCGATCCCCAATGCCAAATTCGCGTTTTGTTCCACCAGCAGGATCGTCGTGCCGCTTTCGCTGATTTCCCGGATGACTTGGAAGATGGTCTTGACCAGCAGCGGGGCCAGCCCCATGGACGGTTCGTCCAAGAGAAGCAAGGACGGCCTCGACATCAGGGCCCTGCCGATGGCCAGCATTTGCTGTTCCCCGCCGGACAGGGTCCCGGCCAATTGTTTTTTTCGTTCGGCCAGCCGGGGAAAAAGGTCGTAAACCTTTTTGAAATCCTGGGCCACCGCCGCCTTATCTTTTCTGAGATATGCCCCCAATTCCAGATTTTCTTCCACCGTCAAGTTGGGGAACACCCGGCGTCCTTCGGGAACTTGGGAGATTCCCGCCTTTACGATCATCGGCGCCGGTTTACCGTGGATTTCCCGGCCTTTGTAGGTGATCGAGCCGGATTTCGGTTTAATCAAGCCGGAAATGGTTTTTAACAAGGTCGTTTTTCCCGCGCCGTTGGCGCCGATCAAGGTGACGATTTCCCCTTCGTTCACTTCCAGGGACAGATCCTTCAGCACGTGAATTTGGCCGTAATACACGTTTAAATTTTTTACCCGGATCATGACACGACCTCCTCTCCGAGATACGCCTCAATGACTCTCTTGTCGTTTCGGACCTCTTCGGGGGAACCTTCCGCGATCTTTTGTCCGTGATCCAAAACGATGATCCTTTGGCATATGCCCATCACAAGAGGCATGTCATGTTCAATTAATAAAATGGACAGATGAAATTCCCTTTGAATGAAACGGATCAACTCCATCAATTCCTGGGTTTCCTTCGGGTTCATGCCCGCCGCCGGTTCGTCCAGCAGGAGGAGCTTCGGGTTGGCGGCCAGGGCCCTGGCGATCTCCAGCCGCCGCTGCTGGCCGTAGGGGAGATTTTTTGCCAATTCGTCCTTTTTCGAATCCAGGTTAAAAATTTTTAAGAAAGAGACGGCCTTCTCTTCGATTTCCTTTTCCCCGGAGAAATGGGAAGGCAGCCGGAAGACGGAGCTCAGGATGGAATGTTTGGCCAAGGAATGATAGGCCGCTTTGACGTTGTCCAAGACCGTCAATTCTTTAAACAGGCGGATATTTTGAAAGGTGCGGCTGATCCCCTTTTGGGTGATTTTATACGGGGGAAGCTTGACGATGGATTCCCCCTGCAGTCTGATCTCTCCCTCCGTCGGGGGATACACGCCGGTCAGCAGATTGAAGATGGTCGTTTTTCCCGCCCCGTTCGGCCCGATGAGCCCCACCAGTTCGTTTTCATAAATTTCAAGATTGATGTTCGAGACGGCCTTCAATCCGCCGAACTGGACGCCGACCTGTTTCATTTCAAGCAACGGTTTGTTTGCCATTCTGGTTGCCCCCCATTTTTCCGTATTTTTTAAACAGATCCGTCCATTCTTTTGTCCCCATTAAGCCCTGCGGGCGGAAGATCATCGTCAGTATGAGGACGATGCTGTACAGGATCATCCGCGTTTCCGGGTAGTCCTGCAAATAGATGGAGACGATCGTCAGCAGGACCGTGGAGATGACGGTTCCCGAAAGGCTTCCCAGGCCGCCCAAAACCACGAAGATCAAGATGTCGAAGGATTTTAAAAAGCCGAAAACCTGCGGCTGGATGATGTAGAAATTATGGGCGTACAAGGCGCCGCCCACGCCGGCGAAAAAGGAACCGATGACGAAGGCGATGACTTTGTAATACGTGGTGTTGATTCCCATCGCATCCGCGGCGATTTCATCTTCCCTCAGGGCGATGCATGCCCGGCCGTGGGTTGACTTCGTGAAGTTGTTGATGACGATGATCGTGATGAGGACGGAAAAAAACAGGATCGTCCAATTGGTTAAACGGGAGACGTTCATTCCGGCGGCGCCGCCGACATAGTCGATGTTTAACAGGATGATGCGGATGATCTCACCGAATCCCAACGTGGCGATCGCCAAATAATCCCCTTTTAAACGGAAGCTGGGAACGCCGATCAATATTCCCGCAATCGCCGCAGCAATCCCGCCGGCAGCGATCGCAAGCAGGAAGGGGAGATGCATTTTCATGGTCAAAACGGCCGAAACGTAGGCGCCGACGGCGATGAATCCCGCATGGCCGATGGAAAATTGCCCCGTGATGCCGATGATCAGATGGAGGCTGACGGCAAAGATGAGGTTGATGCAAATGAGAAACAAGGTGTTTTCGTAATACGGATTCAACGTTCCGGAGGAAAGGAGAAATTGCACCACCGCGTAAAAAACGATGGCCAAGGAAAACGGGATCCAAAATTTTTTGTTGATTTTCATGAATCACACCTTCTCCCTGATGTTTTTGCCGAACAGCCCGGAAGGTTTGAACAGCAGGATCAAAATCAAGATGAGAAAGGCCGCCGCGTCGCGCCAGAGGGAAAAACCCGCCGCGCTGACGAGGGCTTCGACGATGCCCAAAAGCATTCCTCCGACCATGGCGCCGGGGATGATGCCGATTCCGCCCAAAACCGCCGCGATGAACGCCTTCAATCCCGGGATGATGCCCATTAACGGTTCGATCTTGATGTAGTAGATCCCGAAGGCGACACCCGCCGCCCCCGCCAGGGCGGAACCGATGGCGAAGGTGACGGAGATGGTCCGGTCCACATTGATTCCCATCAGCCGGGCGGCATCCGCATCGACGGAAACGGCACGCATGGCTTTTCCCGTTTTGGTTTTATGGATGAATAATTCGAGGATGATCATCAACGTCACCGAGACGGCGAGAATGACGATGGACTGGCTGCTGATGGTCAGCCCGGAAATCGCAATGGTTTTGTTCGGAATGATATCGTCGGGATAGGCCGCCGGTTGGGCGCCCCGCAAATAAATGGTCGTATATTCGATGAGCAGCGATACGCCGATGGCGGTGATCAAAGCCGCAATTCTTGTCGCATTCCGCAACGGTTTGTAGGCGACCCGTTCGATCACCACGCCGAGCAGGGCGGTGATGAGCATGGTCAGAACGAGGGCCAGGACGAAGGGGAGATGGAAGACCGTAATCAGATAAAACCCGGTGAAGGCGCCGACCATAAACACGTCGCCGTGGGCGAAATTGATCAATTTGATGATGCCGTATACCATCGTATAACCCAATGCGATCAACGCGTATATGCTCCCCAGTGAAATGCCGTTGATCAATTGCTGAATCAATTCCATCGGTTGGTTCCCCCCAGAAGCGATTTTCCTTGCATGAAAAAGATGATGACGGAAAGGGATATCCGTTTGTTCCGGCCCAGAAGCGAAATTTCTTGCATAAAAAAGGAGCGGGGGAATAATTCCCCCATACGACCGGTGCCGCTTTGCCTATGAAAAATCCTCGTGCATTACGGATTGACTTTCGAATGGAATTTCGCCGTGCCGTTTTCGAATTTCATGATCGTTACGGCTTTGATCGGGTTGTGGTTTTCATCGACCGTCAGCGTCCCGGAAACCAATTCCAATCCTTTGGTTTCCGCGAGGGCGTCCTTGATTTTTTCGCCGTCTAGGCTGCCGGCCCGTTTGATGGCGTCGGCCAGGAAGTAGACCGAGTCATACCCTAAAGCGTTGAAGCCGTTGGGCGATTTCCCGTTGAATTTCTTTTTGAAAGCTTCGACGAAGGATTGGATCTTTTCATCCGGATCGTCGGAAGCGTAGTGGGCGAGCATGTAAGCGTTGTTCAAAGCCTCGTTCCCGGCGAGTTTAACCAATGTCGGGGAATCCCAGCCGTCCCCTCCGATCAGGGGCACGTCGATTCCCAGCTCCCGGGCCTGCTTGATGATCAAACCGACTTCTTCATAGTAGCCGGGAATGAAGACGACATCCGGCTTGGCGGCCTTGATGCGCGTCAGCGTGGAACGGAAGTCGGTGTCCTTGGCGGCGTAAGCTTCTTCCGCGACGATCTTGCCGCCTTTTTCAAGGAAGGTTTCTTTAAAGGCGGCCGCCAGGCCTTTCGCATAATCGCTGGAATTGTCGGTATAGATGGCCGCGTTCTTCAGTTTCAATTCGTCGGCGGCGAAGGTCGCGGCGATCTTTCCTTGGAACGGATCGATAAAGCACGTCCGGAACATGTATTCGTTGACGGAACCGTCTTCGTTGACCGTTATCCGTTCATTGGTCCCGGAAGGGGTGATGACGGGCGTCTTATTTTCCGTCGCCACGTCTTTTTCCGCCATGACCGCGCCGCTGGTTGCCGGGCCGATGATCGCAACCACCTTTTCTTGGGTGGTCAATTTGATGGCCGCGCTCGTCGATTCGGAGTTGTCGGATTTGTTGTCGACGGTGACCAATTCCAGTTTTTTCCCGTCGATGCCGCCTTTCGCGTTGATTTCTTCAACGGCCAGTTCGGCCCCTTCCTTTGCGGAGCTTCCGTAGGATGCGACTTGCCCGGACAATTCGAGATTCAGTCCGATTTTGATCGTATCACCGGACGATGAACCTTTCTCTGAATTGCCGCATGCGGCGGTAAAAAAAACAAGACATGATGCCAAAAAGATTAGTAAGAATTTTCTAAAATTAAACAATATAAATCCCCCTTTTTCTATTTTAAAAAGACCAATAAATAGAATATTCAGAACTAATTTTATACCACATTTTTTTCTTTGTCTATAACAATTTTTTAAAGAAAATTTTGGAAAACCCTTTCATTTCTGAGGAAAAATATTCCATAACCGTCCATGATTCGATCGGAGGTTTGGAAAATCGCCGTTTGCTTTGGGGAAAGCCTTTTTCACGGCCGGGCGGGGAAGAATTTTGGGGACGAAAAAGACCGGGAAGGGGAAAGGGAACGGACGGGATGCCTGGGCGGGGACTCATGGCTTTGCGGGAAAAGGAAAGAATAGCGGATGAAAGGACGGAAGGGGGCGGGAAAGGCGCCGTGCCTTCCATCCGCTGCGGGCGGTCGGCGGGGGCGCCGGGGCAAATTTTCCGGAGAAGCCGGAAGCGGATCCGGCATCCGGCGGCTGAATTACCCGTTATGGAATTTATAAAGCCACAGCACGCCGGATTTTAACAGCCGGGGCACCCTGCCGGTGATCGGGCGGTCGGCAACCAGTCCAAAGCCGTGCTTTTTTCCGAGGGATCCTAAAATTCCCTTCAGCTTGATGCGGGGCAGTTCGGGCGGCAGCGGTTCCCCCGCCCAGCGTTTGAGCAAAACATCGGCAATTTGTTCCGCCTGCCGTTCCGCCAATTGGGCGCTCGGGGCGAAGGGGAGGCTCGCGCAATCGCCGCAAACGAACACGTTGTCGTAATTTGGGATGGTATGGTGGGTGGTTAAAAGGACGCGGCCGCCGCCGTCTTTTTCCACGTCCAAGTCGCGGACGATCTTATTGGCCTGGATGCCGGCCGTCCAGACGATAACGTCAAAATCCTCCGGCTCCCCGCGGTTGTACAGCACCCCTTCTTCCACTTTGGTGATATTCGCTTCCCGGACCAAATGGATGCGGTGTTCCCGAAACCAGGACTCCACGTAATTGCTCAGCCGTTCCGGGAAAGCGGAAAGGATCCTTTTGCTCCGGTCGAATAAAAAAACCTCCAGGTCCGGCCGGCTTTCGCACAGTTCGCTTGCCAGTTCGACGCCGCTCAGGCCCGCCCCGACGATCGCCACTTTCCCTTTCGGCGGGAGATTATGGATGGCCTGGTAGGCGGCCCTTGCGGCTTCGATCGTCTGGATGCTGTGGGTGTGTTCTTTCGCGCCCGGCACCTGATGGTACCTGTCCTCGCATCCCAAGGCGATCACGAGCTCGTCGTATTTGACCGGTTCCTGATTTTTTAAATGGACAAGTCGGTTGTCCAGGTCAATTTTTACCACGTGGCCGCATAAATATTCCAATTGCGGGCTTTCGGGGAAAGGAACCCGAATGTGGTGATCGGAAATCGTGCCGGCAGCCAGCGCATAAAATTCCGTTTTTAACCAGTGGTACGGCGTCCGGTCGATGAGCAGGAGGGAATGGCCTTCCGGCAGCCCTTTGGCAAGAAGGCGCTGCAGCAAAGTCATGCCCCCGTAACCGCCGCCCAACACGACTAGCTTTTTCATGTGCATAATCCCCTTTATCAGCAATCTCCAGTTTTGAATGATTATTATCTTAAAAAAGTTTTGTAAACACTCACAAAAAATTATAACAAAAAATGCGGCTTAAACAATGACCCCATTGCAAATCAAGCAAAATCATTGACCGCGAGCCCGGGTTCGGGTAGCATTCTTAAACAAAGGACATGGTTTTGCGGAAAGATTTTGAGGTGAGAACGGTGAATCCGATCATTGAATTTTGCATGAGCAATTTGGCGAACGGGTCCTGGCGGGCCTTGGAGATATTGGAAAACGATCCGAATTTGGATGTGATCGAATACAGCTGTTTAAACCATTGCGAATTCTGCGCCGGGCATTTATTCGCCCTCGTGAACGGGGAGATCGTCACGGGGGAAGATCCGGAAAAGCTGGTGGAAAACATTTATCACCGCCTCGAGGAAGAACCGTTGTTTTAAATCGTCGGGCGTCCCGGAAAAATTGCCCGGCGCAAATATATATCTCCGCCCAGGGAAGAACCGTCGTTTTAAATCGTTGAGCGTCCCGGCGAAAAGGGATATACTATCTCATAAGATGGCAAACGAGAAACGTGGAAGGGAGGTTCAAACGATGGCTGACGTCATCCGGTTAACGGAGGCCGCCGCCTACCAAATCAAGGATATGTTGAAGGAAAACGGCATGGAGGACGCGTACTTGCGTATTTCCGTCAAAGGCGGCGGATGCAGCGGGCTCTCCTACGGAATGGGAGTGGACGATCATGTCAATGAGGATGACATAATCATCGAACAACATGGGGTCAAGGTGCTCGTCGATCAAACGAGCGCACCGATCTTGCAAGGGACGAAAATCGATTATAAGCAAACGCTCATGGGCGGCGGTTTTACGATCGACAACCCGAACGCCATAGCGTCCTGCGGCTGCGGGGCTTCCTTCCGTACGGCGAAAGTGGCGGGTACGCCGGAAAAATGCTGAGCGTTTCAATAATGGAAAAAGGAAGAAAATCCCTTTTAAAGCCGCTGCCTGGATGGCGGGAATCGGCCTGGGTCCGCTATGCCAAGGACTCAGGTTTTTTCATTTCAATGGAAACCGGAGGCGGAAAGAATAAATGGAAATCGCCGGCCTTTTCCATCCTTTCTATGCTTTCGGGGGAGGGATGGTCCTATGGGAACAAGCCTTAAAAGGGAGGAGTAATTTACCTTAAAAAGATAGGATCCGGACGGGAGCGTCCGGATCTTTCATTTGTGAAAGAGTAAAATATTTTTGGGAAAAATCAGGCCCTTCCATTGGCGGGGTGACCAATGATCGCTGTTGGTTTTGTCCCGCCCGGCGATTTCATCTTCCATTCTGTACGGCACTTACCTTAAAGGATAATCTGCCTCCGGTTCCTATTGGGAGGAAACCAGAGGCGGCGTATTTCAATTCATCCGGGATGCGTTCCCTAGGGAACGATGTTGGACATTATTCATGCGGTGATGGACGTTTTTTCCGCGATGATGGACATTTTTTCGTCCATGTTGGACAAATTTTTTTCCATGTTGGACAAAAATTTTCAAATGATGGACATTTTTTTGAAAATGTTAGACAGTCCCGTGCGGTGTTGGACGTTTTTTTTCAGATGTTGAACGTTCTGGTTAAGATGTTGGACACTCCGTGCCGTAACCCGGAATGAATGTCGGACATTTTACCCGGGATTTTGGACAAAGAGTACCTTTCTTTGAACGTTTGGCAAAAAATGATGAACATTTTTCCTTGGTTGTTGAACAGCCGGGGGACGAAGGGAAGAAAAATGTTGGACATACCGGCCCGGAAATCCATGAATGTTGAACATTCCTCTTCGATGATAAACCATGAACCTCCCATGCCGGTCAAGTACCATCCAAGTTAAACAATGAATCTTGCATGCCGGTCAAAGGACCATCCACCTTGAACCATGAACCTTTCAAGGCGGTCAGAGGACCATCCATGTTGATCCATGAACCTTCTATGGCGGAAATAATATCAAGTTGAACCATGAACCTCCCATGCCGGCTCATGGCCATCGGTCGGGGAATGCCGGAGCTCCTGACAACGGGCCTTAGACCCCGTACTTACCGGGAATATAGGTGATTTGAACCAGCGGTCTCTTGCAGACAATCCCTCCGGAACCCCGTAAAAAAGAAGTTCTGACAACAGTATGACAAAAGAGGCGGCCCCGGCCCTGCCCTGGCTGTCGAATCCAGTTCAAAAAATTTTGATATAACAGGCGGGTGTAGACGCAGAAGATCCGCCGAAGCGCTCCAACCCTGCATGGCAACAGAATGAATAAAATATTTGCGGGCAAAATCAGGCCCCTACAATAGGTGAACGGACAAAGACCTTGCGCCTTATAATTCGAAAATCGATCATATTCCCTGAACAACGGTCGTAGCTGGATGGAAAAGGAGCAAGTGCCATGTTCGCCGGATTAGCGGCGGATCTGGATCAATCGTCATGAAAACCCTGTTTGGACGGGGCAAGGGGGACGGAAAACGGGGCGGATAAGAAACGTTTAAAAACGTTCATGGTCCGCACCGAATTTCCGGTCGGCAAAATCGGGGAAGGAAGGACCCGCCGAAACGATTTCTTGAAAAGATAGCAAGCACAGTTGGAGAAGGCAGAAGAGAAAACTTCCCGTATGGGAAGTCAGTTGCGCCTGTATTCAAATCATTTAAAGACTGGACGGTTTTAAAAACGCGGACTTTTCCCCGAGGAGAGCGCCCTTAACCGATGTATCCATTTTTTATTGGCTGGAATAAAAAACGTCCGCAAATACTTGACGAAAAACGCTTTGCGGACGGATTACGATTGCGGCACCGGGGAAAGATGCATGTTTCCCCGCCTTGCGCCGCATGTTTTATTCCCTTTTTTGGAGGCGGTGCCGGCTTCGGGCATCTTGTTTCCGGAACTGTCATTCCGGAATCAGTATTCGGCCAAGTCCAAGTGATTGTGAAAAATTCGACTCCCGGTCGGCGAACATTTTCTTTACGTAATTGGAATCGCTTAGCGGCGATATTTTGCACAAATAATGGAATTGATCCGGATTCCGGGTTTTGCTCAAATTATGCAATTGATCCGGATTCCGGGTTTTTGCACAAATTATGGAATGGATCCAGTATCCGGTTTTACACCGAGTTTGGACTTCATCCAGTATTCGGGTCCGGGCATTGAAGCGCCCGCCCCGCCCGCGGGCGTTCCCGGCCGGGAGGCGCGGAATCTTAACGATCCAAAAACATTGGAACTGATCTGTTCCTCATTGTTCGAAAAGGGAAGTGCTGTGGACCGGCTGCACCCTTGCTTTCGGGTCGATGTAGGCTTTGGCGTTGTTCACCGCGATCGGCGCTTCGCCGAACCCGGTGGCGATCAGCTTCACTTTCCCTTCATAGATGCAGATGTCACCGGCGGCGTAGATGCCGGGGATGTTCGTTTCCATTTTCGAATTGACGACGATGGAATTTTTTACGATATCAAGGCCCCAGTCTTTGATCGGACCGAGGGAGGAGATAAAACCGTAGTTGACGACCACTTCGTCCACGTCGAGGACTTCCGTCGTCTCTTCTTTCGCATGCTTCAGCACGATTTGCGCAATTTTTTCCCCGTCTCCGATCAGCTCCGCCGGGACAAAGGGGGTTTTGATTTCCACCTTGGAATTTTTCAGCTTTTCCACGCTGCTTTCATGGGCACGGAACTTGTCCCTGCGGTGGATGATCGTCACTTTTTTGGCGATCGGCTCAAGCATGAGCGACCAGTCGACCGCGGAGTCGCCCCCGCCGAAGACGGCCACCCTTTTCCCGGAAAAATATTGGAGGTCGGTGACGAAGTAGTGGAGATTTTTTCCCTCATATTGTTTGGCTTCTTCCAGTTCCAGCCGCCGCGGCTGGAAGGCGCCGTTTCCGGCGGTGATGATGACGGTTTTTGAATAATGGATTTCCTTGTCCGTCGTCAGCCGGAAAATGCCGTTGTCCAGCTTTTCCACCTTTTGAACGGATTGTTCCAGGCAGACGGTCGGATTGAACATTTTCGCTTGTTCGATCAGGGCGTTGACCAAATCCTGGGCCCGGATCTTCGGGAACCCGGCCACATCATAGATATATTTTTCCGGATACAATGCCGCCAGTTGGCCGCCCAGCTGGGGCAAGCTCTCTATGATTTTAACGGTGGCGTTTCGCAGCCCGCCGTAAAAAGCGGCAAAAAGACCGGTGGGACCGCCGCCGATCACGGTTATGTCATAAATTTGTTTATCTTCTTTCAAAAAAATCCCTCCATTCCTTTTTACCCCCTATATTTTAACACAACTGTTACAAAAGCAAATAATAGGAAGGCCGATGGCGTTTCCGGAAAAAGGGAAAAAATATTGAAGCAGGGATATTGAAAATTTTAGGAAAAAGGGCTATGATGGATTTGAAACAGATGTTAATTTTTTGTGAAAAAATTAGTAACATTTTATGAATTAGTTAGTGAAGAATTACACAAACTTTCCCCCGATTCGGCGAAGGGAGAAAATGGAAAGCATTTTTGAATCAAAAGTATGGGAGAAGGGTGAAAGATGGTAAAGAAACCAGCTGTTGTTGTATTAGGCGCGGGGTACGGCGGCCTGATGGCGACCGTCAAACTGCAGAAGTTGCTGCACCCCAACGAAGCGGACATCGTCTTGGTGAACAAAAACGATTACCACTATGAAACGACGTGGCTGCATGAAGCATCCGCCGGCACGCTGCATCACGACCGGGTCCGCTACCGCATCCGCGACGTGGTCAACACGAACCGGGTGAAATTCATCCAAGATACCGTCGAGGAAATCAAGGCGGACGAACAAAAGGTGATTTTGTCCGGCGGCGAACTCCATTACGATTATTTGGTCATTGCCTTGGGCGGCGAATCGGAAACCTTCGGCATCCAAGGATTGAAGGAACATGCCCTGTCGATCACCAATGTCAACATGGCCAGAAAAATCCGCGAGCATATTGAATACCAATTCGCCACCTACAAGGCGGAGGATGAAAAAAGGGAGGAACTTTTGACCATCGTCGTCGGCGGCGCCGGCTTTACCGGCATCGAGTTCCTCGGGGAATTGGTCAACCGCGTTCCCGAACTGTGTGAAGAATACGACATCGATCCGAAGAAAGTGAAGATCATCTGCGTGGAAGCGGCGCCGGTCATCCTGCCCGGATTCGATCCCGAACTGGTCAATTACGCCGTCTCCCTGCTGGAGAAGAAAGGCGTCGAGTTCCGCATCTCCACGCCGATTAAAGAATGCACGCCGGAAGGGGTCGTCGTCGGCAAAGGGGAAAACGAAACGGAGCTCATCAAGGCTGGCACCGTGATCTGGGCAGCAGGGGTCCGGGGAAATTCCGTCATTGAAAAATCCGGGTTCGAGAACATGAGAGGCCGGGTCAAAGTGGACATGTATCTGCGGATGCCCGGACACGAAAATATTTTCGTCATCGGCGACTGCTCGCTCGTCATCAATGAAGAAACGAACCGCCCCTATCCGCCGACGGCGCAGATCGCCATGCAGCAGGGAGAACATACCGCGAAGAATATCGCTGCTTTAATCCGCAATCAAGAACTGGATGATTTCGTCTTTGACAACAAGGGGACGGTTTGTTCCTTGGGCGAAAAAGACGCCATCGCCATCGTCTTCGGGAAAAAATTGACCGGCTTTAAGGCGGCCTTCATGAAAAAAGTGGTGGACAACCGCGCCCTCTATTTGGTCGGCGGACTTCCGCTCGTCCTAAAAAAAGGAAAGTTCAAACTGTTATAAATCCGGAAAAAAATCGGCCGGCGGAACGCCGGCCTTTTTTTCCGGGTTAAGCCGCAAGCCGGCGAAGGGAGATCCGGTTTCCGGGACCCGGTCCGCGGCTCCGCGTCCCCTAAGCGAAGGGAAATCCTTTTCCGACGCATTCCCCGGGAGAAACGGAGGCTTCCCATGGCGGCGGAAAGCGGATCTCCGGCAAAGGGACGGACGCAACCCCAGGAAGAGACGGATGCTCCCCGTGGAGCCTTTCCGCCGTTACCGGCCATCCGAGATCCTTCATCCGGATGCGGGCGGAAGGGACGCAAACCGCCTTCGCGTGATTTGACGGGCGCCTTTTTTCTTCAGTAAACTAAAATTAGCATGTAGGAGAGGAGCATTTGCCGTGCAAATCACGATCATCCAAATGGCGGTTTCCGTGCTGCTGTTTTTCGTTCTTTTTTTCGGCATCGGTTTTATCTTGAACATGGTGCTGCGGATGACGTGGCTGATGGCCGCCCTTTATCCGATCGTCGTCATCTTCATTATCGATCAGGTGAAATGGTATGAATACTTCACCAAGCCGGGGGAATCCCTTGGCCGCCTGTGGGAGCGGATCCTTTCCCTCCATGCGGCGGATGTGATCATTTTGCTGTCCGGGTTTGCCGGGGCCGTTCTCTCGGGGATTGCCATCCGCATCCTGCGCCAAAAAGGCTATCAAATGTTTTAAATATCCTTTGCCAGCAAAGATTTCAGCTCCTCCCGTGAATATTTCTTGCCAATTTAGGAAAGAAATAGATTCGGGAGGAGTGAATTTTTATGCCGACTTTATCCAGATGGTTAAGAAGGATCGTCATGACCGTGCTGTTTGTCGCCGCCTTTTTGACGACATTTCAGGCATTGACGGGGATCAAATGGACGGGAATTAAAGCGGAAGCCGCGGGATTTTTGCTTGAGGAAGCGAATTACGGCGGATATTCATCCGATGATCTTCCATACATCCATGCGTTGAAAGAAGTCAATCTATCTTATAAAACATTAAACCAAGAAAAACGGGAAGAAACGAAAATTTCATCGAGCACCTCCATCCAAGGGAAAGTCCCCCCTTTGGAAGAGGCGTTTGACTGGGAAAAGTACCCGAAGGTGAAAGTCGTCGCCACGGGCTATACCGCCGGTTACGAATCCACGGGGAAGCGGCCCGGGGATCCCGATTTCGGCATCACCTATTCGGGGGTAAAAGTCAAGAGGGATTTATACTCGACCATTGCGGCGGATTTAAATGTTTTCCCGCTCGGGACCATCCTCTTCATCCCCGAATACGGGTATGGGGTCGTCGCCGACAAGGGAGGCGCCATCAAAGGAAACAAAATTGATTTATATTTTGAAACCGTGAAAGACGTTTACGAACAGTGGGGGAAAAAGACCGTTGATGTCTATGTCGTGAAGATGGGAAACGGCAAGGTGACGAACCGGGATTTGAAGAATTTGAACGAAGATGAAGGAATGCAAGTGTTCCGCGAACGTTATGTTCAAAGCGTGAAAAAGTGAAGGGACGGAAAGCCCGGAGGATAAACGGCCGAAATCCCGATCCCCGGATTTATTTAAGGAGATGGAGACGGAAAGCCCGGGAGATGAACGGCCGGTCTTTCCGTTTTCCATATCCCGCCGGGAAGTTCGGGCCCCGGCACGGGGCTTCGGCGAGGATCCCGGGCGGCCGCGAAAGGACAAATGAGGGGGCGTCCGGGACGGAAGCCGGGGCACATTCGACGGGTTTCCGCGGTCTTTTCGGCAGTGGGGGAAAAGCAACCCCCGGCATGTGTAGGGGAGCTTTGCGGAAAGGCGGAGAACCGGGCGGTTCCGGAAGGACTGCTTTCCCATGCACCGGATCCGACACCGTACGGAGCCCCCATTTCATTTGATTCCCGTTCCCGATATGGCGGATATTGCCGCCCGGATCAGAAGGCCGGCCGCCAGGATCCGGACCCTTTCGCGAGGACTCGAACCGGAAAAGGTTTCACGAGCCGCCGGCGGAGGACGAAAGTTTCTCCCGGTAATATCCCGAACCCGCAGGGGAATGGGAAAAAAAGCACAATTTATGACAAAAACGGTTTACAAATCATTTTTGCCGTGTTATTATAAACATTGCTGAAATTATTTCATACATATTGCATCAACGCAGTGTTTCGTTTCGGAAAGAACGAAGCATTGCGTTTTTTCCTTTTTGGGGAAAATATTATGATGACGTTAGGGACGGAAGGGGGCAGAACCGGCGATGGAAGCGCTGAATACTTTGAAGAAGGAAATCATTGCGTACAGCAAGGAGATCGGCATCGACAAAATCGGGTTTACGACCGCCGATCCTTTCACCGAATTAAAAAACCGGCTGATCCGGCAAAGGGAATTGAATTACCAATCCGGCTTCGAAGAGCCGGACATCGAAAAACGGACCGATCCCCGGCTTTCCTTGGAGGGCGCCCAATCGATCATTTCCATTGCCGTCTGTTACCCTTCAAAAATGAAAAACCCCGTCCGGGGCAACCGGGAGGAAAGAAGGGGGATTTTTGCCCGTTCTTCCTGGGGGGAAGACTACCACCGGGTGTTGAATGACAAGCTGGAAAAACTGGGGCAGTTTATCCGTTCCAAAGTCCCCGACGCCCGGTATAAACCGATGGTCGATACGGGGCCCCTCGCCGACCGGGCGGTGGCCGAGCGGGCGGGGATCGGATGGAGCGGGAAAAACTGCGCCATCATTACCCCGGAATTCGGATCCTATGTCTACCTGGGGGAATTGATTACGAATATTCCTTTTGAGCCGGATGCCCCGATCGAGGATCGGTGCGGATCCTGCAATCGATGTTTGGAAGCCTGTCCCACCGGCGCCCTCGTCCGTGCCGGCCAAATCAATGCGAAAATATGCATTTCCTATTTGACCCAAACGAAAGAGGACATCCCGGAACCCTACCGCAAAAAAATCGGCAACCGGCTGTACGGCTGCGACACCTGCCAGGTCGTATGCCCTTATAACAAAGGAAAAGATTTTCATTTTCATCCGGAATTCGAACCGGATCCGGAGGCGGCAAAGCCGCTTTTAAAGCCGCTCTTGTCGATCTCGAACCGGGAATTTAAGGAAAGATTCGGACACATGTCCGGCGCCTGGCGGGGGAAAAAGCCGATTCAGCGGAACGCGATTATCGCCCTTGCCCATTTTAAAGACGTGACTGCCGTTGAGGACTTGGGGAAGGTTTTGGCGGAAGATCCCCGGGAAGTGATCCGGAAGACGGCGGCCTGGGCGTTGGGAAAAATCGGAGGGGAAAGGGCGAAGGAGATTTTGTCCTCCGCCCGGGATAGGGAAAAATCGGAACAGGTGTTGGCGGAAATCGGCCGAGCGTTGAAAATGCTGCAATAAAAGTTCAACGCCCCGCCCCTTTTACATACATTCATAGTAGAAGGGGAGTGAGGCGCATGCTGGAGCACATCAAAAACGCCGCTTCAAGGCGGGTGAAACAATGTGTCGACGATCGTCTGACGGGCTGCGGGAAAATCACCCGGAAAAAGCAGCTGATGAAAAAACGGGGTGCGGAGATCATCAAGGCGGAAGCCAGGGGAAAAATCAACGGGATCCGGGAAGAATCCGAATTGAAGCGGGTGGATTACGATCTGGAATTATCGCTGTTCATCAAGCAGAAAAACCGCTATTACCTCGAGCAGGAAGTGGAGAACCGGGTGGCCACTTTCTATCAAAATGTCTTCGTTTCCGACGAGGAGCAGGAAGCCGCAGAGGAAGAGGCCGATTACCGGCTGGCGGGCGAGTTTGCGGAGGAAGCGGAAAGATTGCGTTTCATTTACGACCGGCTGCGGGCGGTCCAGTATGCCGAACGCTGGTGGAACGACTACAATCCCCGGTTTGAAAAATTTGCCGTGGACTGCACCAATTTTATTTCCCAATGCCTTTATGCGGGCGGCGCGCCGATGCGGGGCTACCCGGACCGGAGCAAGGGATGGTGGATGCAAAACAAAAATTGGAGCTACAGCTGGTCCACCTCCCATTCCTTGCGCCAGTATTTATTATCGTCGAAAGTCGGTTTGAGGGGAAAACGGGTGGCCCATCCCGCCGAACTGAAGCTGGGGGATGTGATCTTTTACGATTTCCAGGGAAATGGCCGCTTTGACCATTCCACGATCGTAACGGCGAAGGACGCTGACGGCATGCCCCTCGTCAATGCCCATACGACGAACAGCCGCATGCGTTATTGGTCATACGAAGATTCATCCGCCTATACGGAAAACATCCAATACACGTTCGTGACCATTGTCGATGACAGGGAAGAATAGGTTTCCGCCTCCGGAGCGTCCGCTTAGAAAAAGCTGGGCGGCGCTGGCCCGCCGATTCCGCCTCCGCAGCGGGGTGACGTTTCGCCGGGAGGCGTGCAGGAAAGCCAGGGCGCCGAAATTGCCTGCGGGATGCCTTTTGAAGTAAAATGATGGCACGAGCCACATCCGCCCCATTTTCGCCGGGAAAACGGGGCGATTTTTTCGCAAACGTACATAAAAAAGGGGGAATACGTCATGAATCCTGTCGTAGAAACCATCCTTTCCCACCGTTCGATCAGGGATTTTGAAGAGAAAAAACTGACGAAGGAACAGATTGAAACGATCATCCGATGCGCCCAAGCGGCCTCCACATCCAGCTTTTTGCAGGCTTATTCGATCATCGGGGTAACCGATGAAGAAAAGAAGGCCCGCTTGGCGGAAATCGCCTCCAATCAGAGGCATGTGGCAAAAAACGGGCATTTGTTCGTCTTTTGCGCCGACCTGTACCGCCACCGCATCGCCTTTGAGATGGAAGGGGAGCAGGCCGCAAAGAACCTGGAAAGCACGGAATTATTTATGGTCGCCCTGATCGATGCGGCCCTCGCCGCGCAAAATGCCGCCTTGGCCGCGGAATCGATGGGGCTGGGGATCTGCTATATCGGGAGTTTGCGGAATGACCTGGAGGAGGTCAGCCGGATTTTGGATCTTCCCGATTTTGTCTTGCCGCTGTTTGGGCTGACCGTCGGCTACCCGGCGAAAATAAACGAACAAAAACCCCGTTTGGCGCTGGAACATATTTACCACGAAAACGGGTACGAAAAGGATAAGAACAAATACATAGAACAGCTTCGCGCATACAACGAAACCGTCCGGTCTTATTACCGCAAACGGACGGGAGGCCTGCGGGCCGATACTTGGACGGGGCAGGCGGTCAAAACCCTGATGAAAAATGAGCGCCTGTACGTGCATGATTACATCAAGAAAAAAGGATTCAACAAGATCTAAAACGGGATGTTTGAAGAGGATTCGTCTTGCTTCTTTATAATAAAAGGAAGGCGGCCCGGAGTTCGGGCGGGAGAAGCGGCTCGCGGCTGCGTCAAAAGAAGGACCTTCGGCAGACCCGGCAGGCTTTGGCCGCAAAGGTTGGCCCCGGGCCGGAGCGGCGAACCTTCCCGTGCGGTCCAAAGGAAGGGGAACCGAGGCGGAACCTTCGTTCCCGGAAACGGGAGGGCACCCGTCCCGCCACTAATATTATAAAACGGCGGCATCCGGGCGATGGTCCTGGCAGCGGGGCGGGTTCCGTTCCGATGCCGGGGCGGACGGATCCGGCACGGCATTTTAGGATTGCCCGGACCGTCCGGGTGTACGAGCAGGCTTGAAACAAGAGGTGAATGATTGGTGGGAATCCATGTCGTCCTTTACCAGCCGGAAATACCCGCAAATACGGGAAATATTGCGAGAACCTGTGCGGCGACGGACACCGTTTTGCATCTCATCCGTCCGCTGGGCTTTTCCACCGATGACAAGATGCTGAAGCGGGCGGGGCTGGATTACTGGCCGTTCGTAAAAATTTTTTACTATGATTCCCTCGATGAATTTTTTCATAAAAACGGCACCGGGGAGCATTATTACATCAGCAAATTCGGGAAGAGGACTTACAGCGAATGCGATTTCCGCGATCCGGCGAAGGAATATTATTTCATTTTCGGAAAGGAAACGACCGGGCTTCCGAAGGATTTGCTGCGGAAAAACCGGGAAAGATGCCTCCGCATCCCGATGAACGGCAACGTCCGTTCCTTGAATTTATCCAACACGGCGGCCATATTGGTTTACGAAGCGCTGCGGCAGCAAAACTTCCCGGGGCTGGAAATCGCCGGTCCGGAACTGCCGGCGGAGGCGGACGTTTTTCAGGAAGAAAATGCGACGGGAAAATAAAACAGCACAAAACCCACAGACCGCGGTCTGTGGGTTTTGCCGTTGAACGGGCAGGACTTGAAGCCGCTTGAGGCGGCCCTTGTTTAAAAAGTGCCCGGTTTGTCTTCGTACCCAGATGTGAGAATCGCTGTCAAAAAGGCAATGGCCACCCCGAGGATAAGGATTAACCGCATCTTTTTACCTCCTTTGTCACTTCCCTTTCAGCTTCTATTATTATACCCCAATATCCCCGCCGCCGAAAAGGAATAAATGGGCGGGAACCGGCGAGAAATCATCCCATTTTATCGATTCAGGATTTGCAAAAAAAAAGCGGAAACGGGACTGAAATTTCGCTTCCAATTTTTGCTGCCCCATTCTAGGAAAAGCCATGAAACCCCTTTCGCTATTATTTTTAAATATTATTTTTTTCGAATTAAAATTCTGTCATTATGGAAATATCGCAAAAAAAATTCGATATATTCTTATCGAAAATTTTATTAAAAAAATATTAATCCGTGAAATGATTACTGCATTTTATAACAAGAGCGGATAAAAAAATTATATTGAAAAAAAGAAAAAAACGATTATAATGATAATATATATAAATCTTCAGAAAATGGAGATTTAAAACAAACTAGGGGGGAAATCGATGAAGAAGAAGCTTGCGTTACTTCTCACCCTGTTGCTGGCCTTAGGCACGGTTCTTTCCGCTTGCGGCGGGAAAAACAGTGCCGGTGATGGGGGATCCGAAAAAGAAAAACCCAAGCAGGAATTCCGGGTGAACATCAAGACCGAGCCATTTTCCCTGCATCCGGGCTTGGCCAATGACAACACTTCCGGTACCGTGCTTCGCAACACCTTTGAAGGTTTGACCCGCATCGGCATGGACGGCAAACCGGAAAAAGCGATGGCGGAAGATATTCAAGTTTCCGATGACGGAACGGTTTATACCTTCAAGCTCCGTGACGCCAAATGGTCCAACGGCGACCCGGTAACCGCCCACGACTTTGAATACGCATGGAAATGGGCGCTCGATCCGAAAAACGAATCCCAATACGCCTATCAGCTCTATTATTTGAAAAACGGTGAAGCTGCCAACACCGGAAAGGCTTCGCTGGATTCCGTAGGGGTCAAGGCCCAGGACGACAAAACCTTGGTCGTCACTTTGGAACAACCGACTCCGTATTTCCTGGAATTAACCGCATTCTATACGTATTTGCCGATCAACAGCAAAATCGCCCAGAAAAACCCGGACTGGTATAAAAACGCCGGAGAAGATTACGTCTCCAACGGTCCGTTCAAAATGGTGACCTGGGAACACCGCAACAAGATCGAGCTCGTGAAAAACGACCAATACTGGGATAAAGACAACGTAAAATTAGAAAAAATCACCATGTACATGATCGAAGACGTCAATACGGAACTGTCCATGTTCAAGAAAGGTGAACTCGACTGGGCGGGTCTTCCGTTCTCGCAATTGCCGACCGATTCCATTGAACAGCTGGAAAAAGAAGGCATATTGAATATCAAGCCGATCGCCGGCGTGTACTGGTACAAATTCAATACGGAAGTCAAGCCCTTAAATAATGCGAAAATTCGTAAAGCATTGGCCTATGCCATCGACCGCGAAGCGATCGTAAAGAATATTACGAAAGCGGGGCAAATCCCGGCGATGGCCGCAGTTCCGCCTTCCATGTTCCCTGAAAACGAAAAAGGCTACTTCAAGGACAACGATGTGGAAACCGCGAAAAAACTTCTGGAAGAAGGCTTGAAGGAACTGGGCTACAAAGATGTGTCCGAATTGCCGGTCATCAAGATCGCTTACAACACGGATGAAGCTCACCAAAAGATCGCTCAGGCCATCCAAGACATGTGGAAAAAGAACCTCGGGATCAAAACCGAACTTGAAAACGAAGAATGGGCCGTTTATATCGAAAAACTTCACCGCGGCGACTACATGGTCGGACGGATGGGCTGGCTGGGCGACTTCAACGACCCGATCAACTTCCTTGAACTCTTCCGCGACAAGAACGGCGGAAACAACGACACCCGTTGGGAAAACCCGCAATTCAAACAATTGTTGATCCAATCCCAAAAAGAACGGGATCCTGAAAAACGCCTTGAACTGTTGAAACAAGCGGAAAAAATCTTCATGGATGAAATGCCGGTCGCGCCGATTTACTTCTATACCAATGCCTGGGTACAAAAAGACAACCTCAAAGATGTGGCTATCTCTGGCCTGGGAGACGTACAGCTCAAATGGGCTTACTTCGAATAAAAATGAGTTTGTTCAATGGGGTATATGGGCCACGCTCATATACCCTTTACTTAGTTAAAACGGAGGTGGTTAGGCGTGCTTAAATATATTCTCAGGCGTCTCGCATCCATTTTGCTTACCTTGTTCGTCATCGTCACGATCACCTTTTTCCTCATGCGGATTGCCCCGGGCAACCCGTTCACTTCCGAAAAAAGGCTTCCCCCGGAAATTGAAGCGAACCTGAACGCCCATTACGGCCTTGACCAACCGTGGTACAAGCAATATGCCCAATATTTGGTCAAAGTGGCCACCTGGGATTTCGGCCCCTCGTTTAAATATAAGGGACAGACGGTGAACGATCTCATCGCGGACGGTTTTCCGGTTTCCTTGTATCTTGGCCTCGAAGCGTTATTTATCGCTGTTTTTTTTGGGATTTTGCTGGGCGTTTTCGCCGCCGTCAGGCAGAACAGCTGGGTCGATTATTCATCCATGAGCCTTGCGGTCATCGGCATCTCAGTTCCGTCGTTCATCATGGCCGCCGTCTTGCAATATATCTTTGCCATTAAATTGGAATGGTTTCCGATTGCCACATGGGCTTCTTTTAAACACACTATCCTCCCCTCGGTGGCTCTGGCCATGATGCCGCTCGCCTATATTGCGCGGCTGACCAGGTCGACCATGTTGGAAGTCTTGAACAATGACTACATCAAGACGGCGAAGTCGAAGGGATTCAGCGAGCGGGTCATCGTCTACCGCCATGCTTTAAGAAATTCCCTTCTTCCGGTCATCTCCTATTTGGGCCCGTTGACCGCCAACATCATTACGGGAAGCTTTGTTATCGAAAAAATTTTCGGCATCCCCGGTCTTGGCGCCCACTTTGTGCAGAGCATTACCAACCGGGATTATACGGTCATCATGGGCGTGACCACTTTCTACAGCATCATCCTCTTGCTTGCCGTATTGTTGGTTGATATCGTTTATGGGCTGATCGATCCGCGCATCAAAGTATCCGCGAAAGAGGGGGTATGATCAAGATGACGTCATCCGTCGGGGAAAAAGAAAAGTTTGTTCTCGTCCAGCAGAATTTGGAAGAAGCGGAAAAAATCGAGAAGAAGAGCATCAGTTTTTGGGGAGATGCCTTTTACCGGTTCAGGCAAAATAAATTGGCCATGTTTTGCGTTTTCCTGCTGCTTGTTCTCGTGGCAATGGCCATTTTTGTGCCGTGGTTCAGCAAGTATGACTACGATACGAACGATTTGATGAACACCAACCAGCCGCCTTCCGCGAAACATTGGTTCGGCACCGATGATCTGGGAAGGGACGTATTTGTGCGCACTTGGGTCGGCGCGAGAATATCCTTGACGATCGGTGTGGTGGCCGCGCTCATCGATTTATTGATCGGTGTCGTCTGGGGCGGCATCGCCGGATATAAGGGCGGAAGAGTCGATGAAGTGATGATGCGGATCGCGGACATATTAAACGGCATTCCTTACTTGTTGGTTATCATCTTGTTTATGGTCGTTTTCGGACAGGAACTTTGGACGATGATCCTCGCCATGACCGTCACCGGCTGGATCAATATGGCGCGTATTGTGCGGGGGCAAGTCCTGCAGCTGAAAAACCAGGAATTCGTTTTGGCCGCCCGGACCTTGGGCGCAAGTTTCAACCGGATCTTATTCAAACACGTGATCCCTAACGCGATGGGTCCCATCCTGGTCACCTTGACCTTGACGATCCCTTCGGCGATTTTCACCGAGGCCTTTTTGAGCTTCTTGGGATTGGGATTGAATCCGCCCCTTGCCAGCTGGGGAACGATGGCCAATGAAGGGTTGCCGGCGTTGGAATACTATCCGTGGAGATTATTTTTCCCGGCCACCTTCATCTGCTTGACGATGTTTGCTTTAAATGTCATCGGGGACGGTCTGCGTGATGCCATCGACCCGCGCTTACGGAAATAGGAGGTGACATGAGATGGAAAAAATCTTGGAGATCAAAGATCTGGAAGTGAAATTTCATACCCAGTCCGGAACCGTCCATGCCCTTCGCGGGGTGAATTTTCACCTGAACAAGGGGGAAACCCTGGCCCTCGTCGGCGAATCCGGGTCCGGAAAAAGCGTTACCGCACAAGCGATCATGAAATTGCTGCCGACTCCCCCCGCGGAAATCACAAAAGGGCAAATTATTTTGGACGGTGAGGATATCGTTCCGAAGACGGAAAAACAAATGGAAAAGATCCGCGGGAACGTCGTCAGCATGATTTTCCAAGATCCGATGACGTCCTTGAATCCGACGATGAGGGTCGGACGCCAAATTGACGAATTGATCATGAAAAATGAAAAGGTTTCGAGACAGGAAGCGAAGCGAAGGGCGATCGAACTGTTGGATATGGTCGGGATCCCGAATGCGGCCAGCCGTTATAACCAATATCCCCACCAGTTTTCCGGCGGGATGCGGCAGCGGGTCATGATCGCCATCGCCGTGGCGGCAAGGCCGAAATTGCTGATCGCCGACGAACCGACGACCGCCTTGGATGTGACCATTCAGGCGCAGATTTTGGAATTGATGAAAAGATTGAAGGAGAAGCTGGAAACTTCCATCATCTTCATCACCCATGACTTGGGCGTCGTTGCCAATATGGCGGACCGGGTCGCGGTCATGTATGCCGGACAAATTGTGGAGATCGGGACGTCCGACGAAATCTTTTACGATCCGCGGCATCCGTATACATGGGGATTGTTGTCCTCCATTCCGAGCTTGGACGCCAACGATGGCGAAGAACTGCACGCCATACCCGGCAGTCCGCCCGATTTGACCAAACCGCCGGTGGGAGACGCCTTCGCGAGAAGAAGCCCTTACGCCTTACAGATCGATTTTGAAAAGGAACCGCCGATGTTCCAAGTGTCCGAGACCCATTTCGTCAAATCCTGGCTTTTGCATCCGAATGCGCCGAAAGTAGAGCCTCCGAAAATTGTTCAGCAGCGCAGACGCGTTTTGCCAGGAACATTCGAACATCCTGTTTTGGTCGAGGGAGGTCTCTAAATGGCTGAAAAACTTGTGGAAGTGAAACATTTAAAGAAATATTTTAACGCGGGCAAGCCCAACATGGTCAAGGCGATCGACGACGTTAGCTTCGATATTTACAAGGGGGAAACCCTTGGGCTTGTGGGCGAGTCGGGCTGCGGAAAATCGACGACGGGAAGGACGATCATCCGCCTTTACAATGCGACCGGAGGCCAGGTTTTATACCAGGGCAAGGATGTTCACCGGATCAAATCGAAAAAGGAACTGAAAGAATTGAACCGGAAAATGCAGATGATTTTCCAGGATCCGTACGCTTCCTTAAATCCGCGGATGAAGGTCGTCGACATTATCGCCGAAGGCATGGATATCCACGGCCTTGTCAAGAACAAAACGGAAAGGATGGAAAAGGTCGTCGAACTGCTGGAGACGGTCGGTTTGAATGAAGAACATGCCAACCGTTACCCCCATGAATTTTCCGGCGGGCAAAGGCAGCGGATCGGGATCGCCCGGGCATTGGCGGTCAACCCCGAATTCGTGATCGCGGACGAACCGATATCGGCCTTGGACGTTTCCATTCAGGCGCAGGTCGTCAATTTGATGAAACGGCTGCAAAAGGAAAAGGGATTGACCTATTTGTTTATCGCCCATGACCTTTCCATGGTGAAATATATCAGCGACCGCATCGGGGTCATGTATTTCGGCAAATTGGTGGAACTGGCCCCCAGCGACGATTTGTACAAGCATCCGCTGCATCCATACACGAAGTCCCTGTTATCCGCCATTCCGCTCCCGGATCCGGACTATGAAAGGAGCCGCAAACGGATCCCGTACGATCCGAGCGTCCATCAGTACACGGATCAGGATCGGCCGGAAATGCGGGAAGTGGCTCCCGGCCATTTTGTTTATTGTTCGGAAAGGGAGTTCGAACAATATAAAAAAGAATATGAAAACCGATAAACGAATGGGGAATGGATGGCATGGTTCCTCCTTAAACGGAAAAGAGTAAGAAATCAGCAATGATTTTTTACTCTTTTTCAACGCGCGAAAAAGTTTAAATATTAAGAAAATATAGGATCGGCAATCCGTGTTGCAAGGAAAGAATTTTTTTCCGTCGTCTTTCGGATTCACGCGGCATCATGCGGCCAAAAAACGGGGAGAACCGCGGGGTGTTCGTGGCGGTTGGGCGTTTCTTGGGCGTTCCGGGAAAAAGGATATGCTATAATGATACAGACATCATTTTTCAACGGGGGCGTTTCTTCGTGGACCAAGGAAAAATGGGCGCGTTAAAGAAGGAAAGTTTGGAAAGGGAGCGGATTTGGACCAAGGACTTCGTCCTGATCTGCCTTGCCAATTTTTTTGTGTTTTTGGGCTTCCAAATGACATTGCCCACTTTGCCGTTATATGTGGAACATCTCGGCGGGAATGACCAGCTCATCGGTCTGGTCGTCGGCATTTTTACCTTGTCCGCCCTTGCCGTCCGTCCGTATGCCGGTCATGCCCTCGAATCGAGGGGAAGGGGGATGGTTTATTTGACCGGGCTGGCCATTTTCGTCATTTCCGTAGGATCCTACAGTTTGATTACTAGCCTTCTCCTCCTGTTTGCCATGCGGATCGTTCAAGGGGCCGGCTGGGGATTGTCGACGACGGCCGCCGGCACGATCGCGACGGATCTGATTCCCGCTTCCAGAAGGGGAGAAGGACTGGGGTATTACGGGCTCTCCGGCAATCTCGCCTTGGCCTTCGGTCCCTCTCTCGGGCTAGTGCTGACGGAGCACATATCCTTTCCTTTATTGTTTTCCATATGCGCGGCTTTGGGGTTGACGGCCTTTTTATTGTCTTCCCTGATTCGGTATAAGAAGGTGGAATGGCAGCCGGGGAAGGCCGCCGCCGTGAAGTGGGATTTTTATGAAAAGAACGCTTTAAAACCTTCCCTTCTCATCTTTTTCATTACGGTCACATTCGGGGGAATCGCGACCTTCCTTCCTTTATACACCCACGAGAAGGGGGTTGCGGGCATTCAATGGTATTTTATCATTTATGCCGCAGCCCTCATGCTGTCCAGGATCTTTTCCGGAAAGATTTATGACCGCAGGGGCCATATTGCGGTTTTTCTGCCCGGCACCGCGCTGATTTGTGCGGCCATGCTCCTGCTCTCATGGCTCCCGAACAGTCTGGCGTTGTTCACCGCGGCTTTCCTTTACGGAATGGGATTCGGTGCGGTTCAGCCCGCCCTGCAGGCCTGGGCGGTCGGAAGTTCGCCGAAAAACCGCCGGGGAATGGCGAACGCCACCTTTTTCTCCTTTTTTGATCTGGGAATCGGGATCGGGGCCATGACCTTCGGCCAAATCGGCCATTGGCTGGGCTACCGGGACATCTATCTCACCGCGGCATTTTCCGTACTCGTATCGATGGGGATGTACCTTTGGATCCTGCGAAATGAAAAACCATCCCGGGCGGCATAAAGCAGGCCGGAACATTTCGGGTTCATCTTGCGAAAAGGGGAATGGGCTTCCGTCGCTGGGCGATTCCGTATTTGTAGGCAAAACCCCTTCGTTGGTAAGTGTTCGTTAGCGCATTCACCAATGAAGGGGCCTCCGTGCCTTCGCCTTGTCGCCATTTGTCGAAAAATGCTATATTAATAGCGAATAAAACATTTGCGAGGTTTTCCGAAAATGAATTCCCGCTGGCAGAAATTGATACAAGTACTAAATTCAAATGAAGGTCCTTTTACGAGTTCCCAGCTGGCATCCATATTGCAAGTCAGTTCGAAAACCGTCCGAAATGATATTAAAGATATAAATAATTTATTGAAAAATTATAAAGCGGAGATTGAATCTTATCGCGGCACCGGCTACAAACTTCGAATCGACGATGAAGAAACGTTCAAAAAATTTTGGCAAACCTATGAAACGGAAAAACCGTTTGTACCGACGGAGTCGGAAGACCGCGTCCGCTATATCATGGAAAAATTGCTTCTCCAGCCCGATTACGTAAAAATGGAAGAACTCGCAGATGAACTATTTATCAGCCGTTCCACCTTACAGAGCGACCTAAAGACTGTCCGCCACATCCTCAGCAAATATCATTTAAAGCTTGAGCAAAGGCCCTACTATGGTTTAAAAGTATTGGGCGATGAAATGCAAATCCGTTTTTGCATCTCCCAGTATATATTTAATGATCATCACAGTATCGTCGATCAGACCGAGAACTGGATTTCCATTATTCCGAAAGAAGAGCTGGTAACGATTAAAAATGTTATTCTATCAAAATTGCGGAAATATAATATTATTATTTCCGATATCAGCCTGCATAACCTGATCACTCATATTGCCATCGCATGTAAGCGGATTCGCGAGGAAAAAGTGGTCAGGATGGTCAACGAAGAAATAAAGCAGCTGGAAAATCAAAAGGAATTTTTCGTAGCGAAAGAAATTGTGAAAGACATTGAAGCACGGCTTCATGTATCGTTCCCGAAAAATGAAGTGGCCTATATATCCATTCACTTGCAAGGTACAAAAATGGTTCCACCACAACTAAAAAGCGAAGAAATAAATGCATTCATTGATGAGGAAATACAAAGTATCGCCCAGGAAATGGTCAAAAAAATCGATGACAAGTACAGCTTGCATTTGAACGGGGACGAGGAATTGCTCATGGCGTTATGCCTGCATTTAAAGCCGGCGATCAATCGGCTAAAATATAAAATGAATTTGAGAAATCCGCTCTTAGAGGAAATAAAGACGAAATATCCCCTTTCTTTCGAAGCGGCCGTCATCGGTTCCGAAGTGTTGGAGGAACGGTTTCATGTAAAAATTGACGAGAAATCGGGTATATTGCCCTCCATATTGAAGTCGCGTTAGAAAGGCAAAAAAAGAGGAAGAACAAAACCCCCCGCTGTTTAATTGTCTGCGCATCGGGATTGGGAACCGCGCAGCTCCTTTTTTACAAATTAAAAAATAAATTTAACGAAGAGCTGGATATTATCGGGACGACGGAATATTATAATTTGAATCAACAATCCTTCAACCATATCGATTTTATTATCAGCACCGTTCCGATCAAAGAAAAATTGCCCGTCCCTGTGATTCAAGTAAGCTCCATTTTAGGGGAAAGCGACGTAAAAAAGATTGAAAAGGTGATGAATCATGAAGTTTCGGTGATCGATCAGTACTTGCGGGAACGGTACACTTTTTTACAGATGGATTTTACGACGCCTGTGGAAGTTATCCGTTTTTTGGGTAATAAACTGATGGAAGACAAAAAGGTTAACAATCAATATATCGATTCCGTACTGGAGCGGGAAAAATTTTCACCGACCAGCTTCGGCAATTTAGTGGCCATCCCGCATCCGATTGAACCGCAAACCGATGAAACGTTTTGGTGCATCGTAACGTTGACGAAACCGATTTCATGGGGAAATCGTCCCGTTCAATTGGTGTTCTTGCTGAATGTGGATAAAAATAAAAAAGACAGTTTAAAACCGATGTATCAGGTATTGGTAAAGCTGCTGGACAATGTCCCGCTCATCCATCGGCTGTTGCAATGCCAAACGTTTGAAGCTTTTAAGAATGCGTTGAAAGGCCAATGAGTCGGAGGGCAATATCGGAAGCCGGACGCCGATCGGAATTTGCAGAGTTTTTTGTTTATGTACAAGATAGACAAATGAAATTTTATGATAAATGAACGGGAACAGAGATCCGAGAAGTAGACGCCGGACAGAAAAGGAGATGGACACATTGGAAAATACGGAAATAATTATGGAAATCATCGCCAATGGCGGCAATGCCCGAAGTAAAGCGATGAAGGCCATTCAGCTGGCCCAGGAAGGAAAATTTGACGAGGCCAAACAGCTGATCGGCCAAGCGGATGAGGATTTCCTGCATGCCCATCGCGCGCAAACCGGCCTTATCCAAGAAGAGGTCCGCGGCAAGAAGACGGAAGTGAGCCTTCTAATGGTCCATGCCCAGGACCACCTGATGAACGCTTTGACGGTGAGGGATTTGGCAAAAGAGATTATTACTCTGTACGAAACGATTGAACAACTAAAAAAGAAAAAGGCGGCTGAAACTGCGGAGGAGCCGTGCGGTTGCCCGGCTAATAAGTAAAAATTTTAGCACGCGGTTAAAAGAGCGGGCAGCTTGTTTGGCTCATACATATAAGTGTTGCAATGTCTGTTACAAAATCTGGAAAACTAATGATCGCTCCCTTGCAAAACCGACAAAATGAATATGTCTGCCAAGTTTGTTTAAAACCATAGGACTGCTTTATTCGAATCGTAATCCGTATGATGAATATGATGTAGAAAATCATGGCATGAATAGACAGGAGTGAGTCAAAGCCGGTTTTATACCTTTGCTTCAAGGCTGTACCCACAAGCAAAAAATATTAGCCGATTTACAAAAATTATTTTGTGCAACGGAAAGCTATCATTTTCTGGGTTTGGAAAATGATGGCTTTTTTTATAATCATCAATCTATTTACTTTCAATGATAGAAGACCTGTGAATGCTTCAATAAAGGAGAATACCCCTTCGAAAACCGGCAAGAAATTGCCATTAATAATGGAAAATCATCCTCTGTAATTGTCAGCGTTTTCATATCACAATAAAGATAGCAGCAAGAGGTTACGGATAGAAAAGAAGGGGTTGTAGAATTTGAAGAATATCGACGTAATTATGGATATCATTGTACATGCCGGCAATGCCCGCAGCAAAGCCATGAATGCAATCAAGTTGGCGGCTGAACAACAGATCGACTCGGCCAAAAAGTTAATCGAGGAAGCGGGAAAGGACCTGGTGAACGCCCATCAGGTACAAACGCATCTCATACAGGAGGAAACGAGGGGGAATAAGACGGAAGTAAGTCTGTTTATGGTTCATGCCCAAGATCACCTTATGAATGCGATAACAATTAAGGATCTAGCTTCTGAAATTATCCGTTTGCATGAAATCATTCAAGAACAACTACTAAAATAATGCGCTAATCCATTTATAAGGGGGAATAGTGGTGAAAAAAATTTTACTCGTTTGTGCTGCCGGGATGTCGACCAGTTTGTTGGTAACTAAAATGGAAGCCGCGGCAAAGGCAAAAGGATTGGATGTAGAAATTTCTGCAAGTGCAGGCGGAGATCTTTCAAAGGAGGTGGAAGATATCGACATTCTCCTGCTCGGTCCGCAAATAAGCTTTAAAAAAGATGAGTATCAGAAAAAATACGGAGACAAAATTCCAATTGAAGTGATTGACCCGGTCGATTACGGCATGATGAACGGGGAAAAAGTATTGGATCAAGCGTTAAAACTGATTGAAGGAAAGTAATTGCTTCGATGGCGATTAAGGGTAATGAAGAATAAAAAATGGAGGGAAACATATGAACCTAAATATGGAGGGACTGCAAAATAAGATTTTGCCGGTTGCAACGAAAATTTCTAACAATAAATATTTAAGTTCCATAACCGATGGTTTGTCATCCGTTTTGCCGGCAATTCTTGTGGGTGCTATTTGTACTTTGCTCAACAATTTACCATGGGATCCTTATCAAAAACTTCTTGACTCCATCGGAATCAAACCTTATCTATCCATTGCCGTTAACTTTACAACAGATATTATCGCCTTGCTGGCTGTATACTTTATCGCAATGAATTTGGTGAGAAAATTTGATATGGATGGTGCTATTGCCGGATCCTTTGGTATTATATCATTCCTCATCCTTACACCGTTACAGAAGGTAGAAAGTGATGGCACGGTTTCAAATCTCATACCGTTCACATGGTTAGGCGCAACGGGATTATTTGTGGCCATCATACTCGGTCTTTCCGTTGGGAGGCTTTACGTCGCAATTATTAAAAAAGGATTGATTATTAAAATGCCTGAAGGCGTTCCGCCAACAATTACAAAATCTTTTGCCGGGCTGATTCCGGGATTTATCATTATCGGACTCGTTTTGATCGTGAAATTCATTTTTGATTGTACGCCTTATGGAAGTTTGCATCAGTTTATTTACACGTTTATTCAAACTCCTTTGCAAGGATTGGGCGGAAGCATATGGTCATATCTGTTGGTCATGTTTTTAGCACATTTTCTTTGGCTGTTCGGCATCCATGGCATGATGGTAGTTTTGTCAGTGATGATGCCGATATGGATGGCTTTAGACTTGGAAAATCTTAATGCTTATAATGCCGGGGAACCTCTTCCGAATATTGTCGGGCTTGCCTTTTGTATGGTATACACCTTGCTTGGAGGTTCCGGGGCCACATTAGGATTGAACTTATTGATGCTGTTTCGTTCAAAAAGCAAACGTTATAAAACTTTAGGCAGATTAGCCATTCCCGCAGGGATCTGCGGAATCAATGAACCGATTATTTTTGGAACGCCGATCATCTTAAATCCGTTATTGGCCATCCCCTTTATACTGGCACCTCTTACCTTATCGATTCTTGCTTATATTGCAACGGTTATCGGTCTTGTCCCGCATTTAATGGGAGCCCAATTGCCTTTGGGTGTACCGATTATTGCTTCTGGATTTTTACAAGGCAGCTGGAGAATAGTCATTTTACAAATCGTTCTCGTGTTTGTGGCCACGGCGATTTATTATCCCTTCTATAAAATAGCCGAAAAGAAAGCTGTTGAAGAAGAAACGCAAGGGGAAAAAACAAACTGAAGACGCTAACTTCCAATTGATCAGGAGGTGTTTGACTTGCGAAACCATCCATTGAAACCGTTTCCGAAAGACTTTTTATGGGGCGCATCTACTTCTGCCTATCAAGTGGAAGGGGCATGGAACGAGGACGGAAAAGGGCCTTCGGTCATGGATGTGGCCGAGCATCCAAAAGAAGTGACGGATTTTAAAGTGGCGAGTGATCATTACCACCGCTATAAAGAAGATATCGCCTTGTTCGCCGAATTGGGCTTAAAAGCGTACCGTTTTTCCATATCATGGTCTCGCATTTTCCCGGAAGGCACCGGCGAAGTAAATCAAAAGGGCATCGATTTTTATAATAACCTCATCAACGAATTGAAAAAACACCATATTGAACCGGTTGTGACGATGTATCATTTCGATTTGCCCTATGCCTTGCAAAAGAAAGGCGGATGGCTGAATCGGGAAACCATTGACGCCTATGAAAACTATGCGAAAACATTATTTGAAAACTTTGGAGATCGGGTGAAATATTGGTTGACCATCAATGAACAAAACGTAATGATTCTGTTCGGTGAACTTCTTGGGACCGTTGATCGCAATGCGGAAAATCCGAAGAAAGAGCTGTATCAGCAAAACCATCATATGTTCGTGGCCCAAGCGAAGGCGATGATTTTGTGCCACAGGATGCTGCCGGATGCCAAAATCGGTCCTGCACCGAACATTTCCGCCGTATACCCGATCAGTCCGCAACCGGAAGATGTGTTGGCCGCCCATACATTCAGCTCGCTCCGGAATTGGCTATATTTGGACGCGGCGGTTTTTGGCCGCTACAACAGCACGGTGTGGAGTTATCTGGAAAAGAAACAGGCCATACCAGAGATTCAAGACGGGGACATGGCTATTTTAAAAGAGGCCAAACCGGATTTCATTGCTTTCAATTATTATAGTACGATGACCGTGGGGGCAAATTTGCCCCAAAAAGTGTCCAATAATAAAAGGGAAGACCAGCAAATGGCTTTCGAAGAACCAGGGTTTTTCAAAGGCCATCCGAATCCGAATTTACCCAAAACAGAGTATGGATGGGAAATCGATCCGGTGGGTTTGAGGACGACATTAAGGGAAATATATGAACGCTATCATCTTCCTCTCCTGATTACGGAAAACGGTCTCGGCGCTCAGGACCGATTGGAAGAAGGCGATGTTGTAAACGATGATTATCGGATCGATTATTTGCAAAAACATATTGAACAATGCCGCCTTGCCTTGGATGACGGAGTGGAATTGATCGGTTACTGCCCTTGGTCCGCCATTGATTTAGTCAGCACTCATCAAGGAATAAGCAAACGTTACGGATTCATTTATGTGAACCGCGATGAATTTGATTTAAAAGATTTGCGGAGGATTCCAAAGAAAAGCTTTTATTGGTACAAAAAAGTCATTGCCTCCAACGGCGAAGATTTGGCCAATGAATAAAAGTCTTTAAGAATATTAAACCTCCCCGGAAGACAGTACGTACAAACTGTCCAGAAGGGGAGGATTTTTTTGAAAATCATCGCTTTTGTTCTTAACTAAGCCAATTGAAGGTGATCTGGCATTCTTTTGAAAAATCGCTAAGAGCACTGAAAAACGGCAGATCAAATCTGCCCCTTAAACCCAGTGGCAAAGAATGGCTTGATTGACTGTATGCCTATTAAGATTCCATCCCTGTTTTCCGTCCGCTTAATAATAGAAAACCAATTTTTTCATATCCCCCACTCGAACCACCTCCCGTGCCCGGCCGTTTTTCCGATCGTTTTTTCGACTTTTTGGCCGTTGATGAAATAATCGAGATGAAGTTCGCCGTCTGCGATGTTGTTGTATAAATGGAAGACATCCCGTCTTTTCCCGATCGTTTCCATTTCCTTCAACAATCGGATTTTCCCTTCCGGGGGGATTTGATTGGCCACATGGGTATGGAAGACGCAAAGGGCGGAATCGGCGGGGATTTGGCCGGCGATGCGGGGAAGAAGCGCCACGCCGTCACCTTCGATCAAATGTAAGGCCGCTTCTTTTGCCAGCCGGGAAGCCTTGAAAAATAATTCCCTTCTTTCCTCGTGTTCAGGCCAGATCAAGGCCAAAAGCCACAATTCGTCCTCGGGATCGGACAGATCAAGGATATGCAGATCCAAGCCGATGCGATGGCTGACCGGGGGCGGGTCCTTTTCCATGAAGGGAAAATTGCCTCCGCGGATTTCCCCGCGGATCCGGATTTCGGAGCTTGCGTTTCCGAAAACTTCGCCCGTTCCGTAGGAATAGCTGTATTGATCCCATAACAGCAGCAGGCCGGCGCTCGTGCCAATTTCGATGCAGGCCAACGGTTTCGCCGCGGTCCGGTAAATATGGCAAAAGGCCGGATACAGATACGCGCAGCGTCCCACTTCATTGGTTTGCACCAATTTCGACTGGAGAAGGGAAATGATTTCCTCCCGGTACATGCGGCAAAAGTCTTTAAAGGGAAGAAAAGCCTCCTCTTTGTTTCGGGGATTGGCCGTCAGGCTCGGATAGTATTCCCGCAATTCATGACCGCTTCCTTTCAGCAAAAGGTAATGAACCGTTCCGAAAAGCAAATTGGGGACGGGCTGGCCTTTCTTGGCGAACGAACAAAGGGCCAGCAGTTCCCCGTCTTCGGCAATCGCGAGCGATAATTGTTCATAGAGCCCGCTCGAACCTCGGCATTCCTCGGCGGCGAAGCGTCGAAACCGCACGGCCATCATCTCCAAATTCATCGTTCCACGCTCCTGAAAATAGCAATTTTATAAAATTTTCCATTATTATAACATATCCGGCACGGACCTTTTTCCCAACCGCAGACGGATAATCCGGCGGCCGCAAAAAGGAAAACCAATTTTTTCGCCTCATCGGCATTCCCGCCTCCGGCAACAGTATCCAGTCCGCAAGCCCCAATCCTGTATTTTCTTGTTACAAAAGCATTTTTTGCTTAAGATAGTTGAAACAACAGTCACCGATTTTGCAATCACATAATGTATAGTGTCCGGACAATAAAAAAAGCTCAAGGAGGATCGATATGTCAAACAACAAATGGATGAATGATTTTTATGACATGGTTGAGGCAGGGGGAACGAGCCGCTTATCCAAACAAACCTTGGCCAATATTCTCGTCATTTTAGCCCTGATTACCCAAGTCGGGATCATTCGCATCCTATTTGAAGAAGCAGAGAAGCTGGAAGAAGCCATTGAAGAGACATTCAAGAAAAAGCATTCCCGCAAACACGATGGCGATAAATGCGAAAAAGACGATAAAGACGATAAAGACGATGATCTGAAAGGCATCACGGAACTTAATAAGTCCGTCGCAGAGGTGCTCGAACAGCTTTGCTGCCTGAAAGAAGCCGTCGTCGATGAATTGAAATTGGGATTTAAATTGCTCGATTAGAGGGGATTGTTTTCCCCTCTTTTTTATTTTATTTGTGGGAATGGGAATCTTTTATCCTTCAAAAATTGATAAACTGTTGTTGGAATCCGATGGGCCACGGTAACAGTGGGCATGATCAGTACATATTCTATTCTGTTATTGTGGATATTTTCAATACAATGGGTAAGATTCGCTGCCGGCAATTTTTAAAAGAGGGTGACGGCGGCAACTATCGCCCTTTAACGGCTCAGGTTTTTTTGATTTCCATGTAAAAAGCCGTTAAAAATTTCCGCACGTTTATTCGGCACTTCGTTGTCTTTTCTCCCGCTTCGAGTTCGTTCATGCGCTTCCGGATTTCGGCAAAATCAAACAGCCGGGGGGCGAAGTGCTCGAACGTGGGGTTCGTGTAGTCGGTGAGCCCGAGGGAGGACAAATGGGTAAAGGCTTGCAGCACGATGCGGCGGATTCGCTGTTCCATCGCGCGGACTTCTTTTTGTACGGCCGGTTTGTCATGACGGGGGCCGTGGGTTTTTTCCACAAGTTCCGTGTATAATTCTTTTAAAGGAGGCAGTTCGTGAACGGTCCGTCCCTGCTTTTCCCGCTCCGCCATCCAGCGCATGATCAGCAATAAATCGGACGCCCCCGTTTCCCCGGCAATGCCCAGCAAAAGAAGGAGATGCTGCGCCTTTTGTTCCAGCGGCGTTTGTCCGGTTTGATGCGAAGGGGAGGTTTCCGCTTCCTGATCCAACGTCTGCAACAGCTGCCGGATCGAGTCGAGGGAGTGGGCGATCGAGAGATGTTCCGCCACCCGCTTCAATACCGCCGCCACTTCGTGGCGGTTGATCGGCTTTTGGATGTACGTATCGACGCCGTGAAGGTATGCCTGCCCGACCATTTCTTTATTTTCCACTTGGGAAATCATGACAAACTGTCCGGTAAACCCTTCCTCTTTTAATTTTTTCATCGTTTGGATGCCGTCGCGTCCAGGCATCAGCAAATCGATCAGCACGACGTCGACGGAATACAATTGGTTCGCAGATACGTCCAAGCCGTCTTCCGCTTGTCCGACGACTTCCCCGAGCCGGTTTTCCGCAATGATTTTTTCCAGCATTTTTCGCACGACGGCGTCATCCTCAATGAGAAAAAAGCGGAGCGGCATTACTTGCGTTCCTCCTTTCGCAACAGCTGGCCGGTGGGAATGGAAAGGCGGAATATCGTTTGTCCGGGTCTGCTGCTGACAAGCCGGATCTGTCCTTGGAGGCTTTGCACGATGTCCCGCGCATGGGTGAGGCCGATTCCCGTTGACGGGTTCCCGTGAGGATCGTATTTGGTCGTGAAACCGGGATGAAAAATCCAGTCGGCATCTTCCTTCGCGATACCGGTTCCGGAGTCCGTCACCTCAAAGACGAGATCGCTTTGTTTCAATTCCGCCTGCAGATGAATCGTGCCGGCGGACGGAATGGCTTCCACGGCGTTGGCGACTAAATTGTTCAAAACGGAGAGCAGGGCGTAGACGTGATCGGTCGACAAATCGGCCCGGCACGCATGGGTGAACCGGATCTTTTTCCCCAACAGTTCGGCGAATTTTTCGTTCGCGCGCATAACCATGCCGCAAAGTTCGCTGATCGGAAGCCGGCGCCGCAGCGGTTCTTGTCCGATCAATTTCGACAGGCCCGAGAAAATGCGCTGCGCATCCTTTTTTACTTCATGGATATGCTCGGCGATGACGAGGGCGGAATGGGGATCGGCTTTTTTTCCTTCCAAGAGGAGCGAGTACAGGTCATAACTCTTCCGGGTGATTTCTTCCATGTATGCGATCGATTTTTGCAAGTAAAAGGTTTCCTCATACAGCCCCGTATTGATCATCACAAGGCGTTCCAGTTCCTGTTGCCGCGCTTCCCCTATAGCGCGAAGATGCCTGATCATGAAAATATTGTACAGGCCGATGACGCTGAAGCTACGCAAAATCCCGAACAGCATCATCATCGCCACGTTCTGGTAAGTCAGCGCGAACGGTTCGCCGAAGAAATGTCGGAAAGCGAGTTCGACCGCGTTGGAAGTGAAATCCAAAGCGGCGCCAAGAAACCCGGCGCGAATCGGCCAGTCCATGTAACGGCGGAAGTTGATGATTTTGGCAAGCAACGCGAAGCTCATGTAATAAAAAGCGGCCGGCAGATGGACAGGGAGGCTGCCGGCGAAGGTTTCCCCCGTCAGCATGTCCAGGGCGATGCGGAATCCGGTCACGAAAAATCCTGTACAAACGCCGATGAAAATCGGCGAAATCGTCGTGAAGGAAATGAGTCCGAAAAAAAATACGGCGCTTCCCAATGAAAAGCGGAACGAATTATTGAACGGCGTTACTTTCATTTCCCCGAAAAATGCGGCAGCCAAGATCAGAAACACCGCGCCCAAAAACGGCTCACGCGTCGTTTTCCCCTTTGTCACACATCTTTCACCATCCCCTTTCTATTATATAACAGATGGGCGGTGAATTTTTATAATTAATTTTTCTGGAAAAAATTGCCGCTTTAGCGCTGTTTATATTCAAGCCTTCTGGAAACGAGGGACAGGGAATAATTGACGGCAAAATACATGAACGCGACGAGGAGAAAAATCGGTATCACGTAATTGACACTCCTCCCGTTAATGATTTGCGCGTGGTTCATCAGCTCCGGAAGGGAGATAACGATCGCCAGCGACGTGTCTTTCAGCAAGGAAATGAATTGGCTGACGATCGGCGGCACCATGCGGCGCAATGCTTGCGGCAAGACGATATGCCATAGCGTTTGGATATAGGAGAGGCCGGATGAGCGCGCCGCTTCGATCTGTCCTTTGTCGATCGAGTTCAATCCTCCGCGGACGATTTCCGACAGCATCGCCGATTCGAACACGACGAGGGCGGCAATGGCCGCGTAAAATTTGTCAAGCTTTAATCCCACTTCCGGCAGCGCGAAATAGGTAAAGAAAATAATCAAAAGAAGCGGAAGATTGCGGATCGTTTCGACGATGACGGCGAAAAGCTGGGAAACGCCGGGGATTTTTGTGTAGCGGATCACTCCGATGATGATCCCGAAGATGAAACTAAAAAATATGGAAATAAACGCAACTTCCAATGTCACCAAAAATCCTTCCAGCAAAAATGCGAGATGCGCCGGGGAGTATGCGCCGATAAAGTCCATTTGTCCATCCCTCCTCGTATTATCGGCTTTTGGCCAGGCGCCGTTCCAAATATCCGACGCCGAGGCTGAGCGGGATCGTCAGGACAAGGTAAAACAATGCGACGAAAATGTAAACGTCAAAGGTAACAAACGTATCCGACGAGATTAAATCGCCGAAATACATGAGGTCCAGCCCGGCAATGACGCCTAAAACGGACGAGTTTTTCACGAGATTAAGAAATTGGTTGCCGAGCGGCGGAATGACGATTTTGATCGCCTGCGGCAAGACGATATGGCGCATCGTCTGCAAATAGGTCAATCCGGACGAGCGTGCCGCCTCCGTCTGCCCTTTCGGAACGGCAAGGATTCCCGACCGGATGACTTCGGCGATAAAAGAGGCGGTGTAGACCATCAAGCCTAACGTGCCCGCAGTAAACGGATCAAAGCGGATGCCTATGGCGGGCAGACCGACAAAAAAGAAGAAAACGATTAAAACGAGGGGAATGTTGCGGATGAATTCCACATAGGCCGCTCCCAGCCAGTTCAGCGGCCGGATCGGCGCAATCCGGAAAATGGCGATGATGATGCCGATGATCAGGCTTCCGATGAGGGCAAGGACGCTGGCCTTTAACGTATTGGCAAACCCTTGCATGTACATGTCCCAATGCTCGAGCAAAATCGAAAATCGGAGCACGCTGCTTCCACCTCTTTCCTGTCTGAAGATGAAACAGATGAGCGAAAACAAGCGCCGCCCATCTGTTCTTTCCATTTATTCCTGCGGTTTTTTCCCGATCCATTTTTCATAGATCCTGTCGTACTCGCCGTTTTCTCTGATTTCCTTTAAGTATTCGTTGATGACCTGCAATAATTCCGTGTTCCCTTTGCGGACGGCGATGCCGTAGGGTTCTTCGGTAAAGGTTTCGTCAAGGACGCGATAGTTCGGGTCTTGTTTGGCCATCCCCATAAGCAGCGCGTTATCCGTCGTGAGGGCGTCGCCTTGTCCCGATCTTAGCGCCGTGAACGCCTCGGCGTAGTTTTCAAACTCCAATACATTCACGTCCGGCGCCGCTTTGCGGATGTTTTGCGCGGAGGTCGAACCTTTTGCCGTCAGTACGGTCATTCCTTTTTTCAAATCTTTCACGCTGTTGATCTTGCTGTCTTTTTTGACGAGCAACGATTGGCCGGCCATGAAATACACATCGGAGAAATCGACTTCCTTTTTCCGCTCTTCGGTGATCGTCATCGTCGCGATGATCGCGTCGATATCGCCGTTGTTCAGCATCGGAATCCGCGTTTTGGATGTCACTTCTTTTAGTTCGATTTTGTTTTCGTCCCCGAGAATTTTTTTCGCCAACCCTTTGGCGATATCGATATCAAATCCTTCCACTTCACCGGTTTCCGGATTTTTTAAACCGAACAGGTTCAAATCATATTTGACGCCGACAATCAGTTTGCCGCGCTGTTTGATGGCTTCCAGCGCGTCGGTTTCCGCCGATTTTCCCCCGTTCCCGTTGGTCTTTGACGATTCGCCGCCGCAGCCGGCCAAGGCGATGCCCAATAGCGCGGCAAGGGCAAGGGCGGCCCAAAATTTCCAAAAGGATTTGATTTTCATAATAAAACCTCCTTGTTAATGGTTAAGAATGCGGCCCAAAAATAAAATTGAAGGCCGAAGGCGTGCCGCCTGCTTTGATTAATGGTTGAAAATACGGCTTCCCGGCAAAACAGGAGAAGGGACGAATCGATGACCTGCTTTGATTAATGGTTGAGAATACGGCCCAAAAATACTTTGGCGCGCTCTTCTTTCGGATTGGAGAAAAATTCCTCCGGAGGGGCTTCTTCCAAAATGCGCCCCTGATCGATAAAGACGATGCGGTCCGCGACCTCACGGGCGAATCCCATTTCGTGGGTGACGACGGCCATCGTCATTCCCTCTTTGGCCAATTGTTTCATGACATCGAGCACTTCGCCGATCGTTTCCGGGTCAAGGGCCGACGTCGGCTCGTCAAATAACATGATTTTCGGTTTCATCGCCAATCCTCGGGCGATCGCGACCCGCTGCTGCTGCCCGCCGGACAATTCGGACGGATAGGCGTTGGCTTTCTCCGGGATTCCGACTTTCTCCAGGTAGTACATGGCCGTTTCTTTCGCCTCTTTTTCCGGGATGCGGAGCACTTTCCGCGGCGCCAGCGTAATATTTTGCAGGACCGTCATATGCGGGTACAAATTGAAATGTTGGAAAACCATGCCGATATTGCGCCGCAGCCGGTTGATGTCGACCTTTTTGTCATTGACTTTCACATTGTCGACGATGAGTTCCCCGCTTGTAATCGTTTCCAATCGGTTGATGCAACGGACGAGCGTGCTTTTTCCCGAACCGGACGGGCCGATGATGACGACGACTTCCCCTTGATGGATGGTTAAGTTGATATCTTTCAGCACGTGGAAATCGCCATAGTATTTGTTCACTTGATGAAAATAGATCAACAAACCTCCCCCTCATTCGAAAATGTGTATCTTTTCTAAATTTATTGTAAATACCGCCTACCGAAAACGACGAAAACCAACGGAAATCTACTGCATCGCCATCGGATTCCGCAGGATTTTTATCTTTTTCTGCCCGGCCGCCACGGGTATTGGGAGGAATCGGCGCCGGATGAAAGGAAGAGGGGGGGCTCATATTGGGTGGAATGGGAGACGGATAAAAGAAAGGGGGGAGGCTCTCAGGCCAAAAACCGCGAGGGTCCTGCTGCAAGCCGACGGTTCCCGGCAAGAAAGGAAAAGGCCCGTGCCCAAGGGTGCTCCGCCCGGCAGCGATCAAAGGTTCGGTGACCGCCGGGCGGAATCGTTTTCCGGCGGAACATGGCGGAAGCGGACAGGCATTTTTCCCCCGCAAGGGACATAAACTTATAGGTATCAATGCTTGATAGCGGCGAAAATGAAAAAGCATGGGGTGGTACCTGTGAGGATTCTTGACAAGATTGCCCAGGCGCGTATGGAAGAAGAAAAATTAAAATGGGAAGGAACCTTTGCCGAATATTTGGAGCTGTTAAAGGAAAAGCCGTGGATTGCCCAATCGGCCCATGCCAGAATATACAACATGATCAAAGATGCGGGCGTGGAAGAGGATGAGAACGGGAGGAAAAGGTACAAATTTTTCAGCGGCCATCTCTTCGGGCTGGAAGAGGCGCTGGAACGGCTGGTCGAAGAATATTTTCATCCGGCGGCCAAACGTTTGGATGTGCGCAAGCGGATCCTCCTGCTGATGGGGCCGGTCAGCGGCGGCAAATCCACATTGGTAAATTTGCTGAAGCGGGGCTTGGAAGCTTATACCCGGACGGAGAAAGGGGCGGTCTACGCCATCAAGGATTGTCCGATGCATGAAGATCCTCTCCACTTGATCCCGAACCATCTGCGGGAGGATTTTTATCAGGAGTTCGGGATCCGGATTGAAGGCAACCTGTCCCCTTTGAACATGATGCGGCTGGAACAGGAATTCGGCGGGAGAATCGAAGAAGTACCGGTGGAGCGGATCTTTTTTTCCGAAGACCGCCGCGTCGGCATCGGCACCTTCAGCCCGTCCGATCCGAAATCCCAGGACATCGCCGATTTAACGGGAAGCATCGACTTTTCCACGATCGCCCGATACGGCTCCGAATCCGATCCGCGCGCCTACCGTTTCGACGGGGAACTGAACAAGGCGAACCGGGGCCTGATGGAATTTCAGGAGATGCTGAAAAGCGATGAAAAATTTTTATGGCATCTGCTTTCCCTCACCCAGGAAGGGAATTTTAAAGCGGGGCGGTTTGCCCTGATTTCCGCCGATGAGATGATCATCGCCCATACGAACGAAACGGAGTACCGTTCCTTCATTGCCAATAAGAAAAACGAGGCCCTTCACTCCCGGATTATCGTCATGCCGATCCCCTATAATTTGAAGGTGAGCGAAGAAGAAAAGATCTATGAAAAAATGATCAAGGAGAGCGACGCCGCCGATGTCCATATCGCTCCCCACACGTTGAGGATCGCCGCCATGTTCACCGTTCTGACCCGGCTGAGGGAACCGAAACGGGGGGATATGGACCTGATCAAGAAAATGCGGCTGTATGACGGGGAAATGGTGGAGGGATTCAGCCAGGCGGACGCGGACGAACTCAAAAAAGAATTCGCCGATGAAGGCATGAGCGGCATCGATCCCCGCTATGTCATCAACCGGATTTCGTCCGCCATTATCCGGAAGGGGGTTCCCTCCATCAACGCCTTGGATGTGCTCCGGTCGCTGAAGGAAGGCCTGGATCAGCATCCTTCCATCACCCCCGAACTGAAGGAAAAATATTTGAATTTCATCTCCCTCGTCCGGAGGGAATACGATGAAATCGCCAAAAAAGAAGTCCAAAAGGCCTTTGTCTACTCCTACGAGGAATCGGCGAAAACCTTGATGGAAAATTATTTGGACAATGTGGAGGCATACTGCAACCGGACGAAATTGCGGGATCCGCTGACGGGCGAGGAAATCAACCCCGACGAAAAACTGATGCGGTCGATCGAAGAGCAGATCGGCATTTCCGAGAACGCGAAAAAGGCGTTCCGGGAAGAAATCCTGATCCGCATTTCCGCCTATGCGCGAAAGGGGAAAAAATTCGACTACAACAGCCATGACCGGCTGCGGGAGGCGATCCAGAAAAAACTGTTCGCCGATTTGAAGGATATCGTGAAGATCACCACCTCGACGAAAACCCCCGACGAGCAGCAGCTGAAGAAGATCAATGAAGTCATCGCCCGCCTCATCGACGAATACGGATACAACTCGATTTCCGCGAATGAATTGTTGAAATATGTCGGCAGCTTGTTAAACCGTTAACGGGTTCGCCTGTCATTCTCTCATTTTTGCTAAAGTAAAATGGCCGTTTTTCGTATGCACGGTTCCCGTACGATTGTTCGCTTCATCCAGATAAATCCACAGTTTCAAAATGCGGTATGCAGGGTTCCCCGTACGCCTGTTCACTCGCCCAATTTTTGCCTTGCTCCGGAAATTACCGGACGTTAACGGAATCGCACAGGAATGCGGGGGCGTGCCGGCGCGCCTTTCACGGTCTCACTCTTGATAATGCGAAAATACGCTCACAACAATCCTTTCATGGAAAAAGCTGCTCCTTTTCCCGCTTCCGGGGATCATCGGAGCAGCTTCCCGCCTTCCGTTCATGTTCCCTTTCCATTTTGATCGGCACCGCCGTTTTCTTCTTTGGCGACGACGGCGATCGTGCATCGGGAAATGCAGATCAATCGGCCCGTTTCGTCGGTGATGCGGATTTCCCAAACTTGGCTGCGCCGGCCGTGATGAAGGATTTTTCCTTCCGCGGTGACCTTCCCGTCCCTTTTTGGGCGGATATGGTTGGCGTTAATTTCCATGCCGAAACAAATTTCGTTTTCCGGATCGATGAGCTGGTGGGCGCCCACGCTCGCCACCGTTTCCGCCAGGGCGACGGAGGCCCCGCCGTGCAAATAGCCGAAGGGTTGGCGGGTCCGTTCGTCCACCGGCATGCTGGCACGCACGTAACCCTCATCCAACACTTCCAGCTCAATCCCTAACGCATCCATTAATGTCAAGCCTCTCCCCCCTTTTTCTATAGCCTTAATTCAAGAAAAAAGGGGAAAATCCTTTAAGTCCGGAAAATTTTGTTCAAAAACTGCCGAACAACAATTTTTTCCTTTCCCTTTCCCGCTTTTCTCTCTTCGAGCCCCAAAGGAGCAGCAAAAAGGCGGCGGCCAAAATGCCGCTCGTGATAAAAAAGACGGAGGAAATGCCGATATACCCGGAAATCACCCCGCCCGTCACAGGGCCGATGACGTTTCCGAGGAAGCGGAAACTGACCTGGTAGCCCTGGATTTCCCCCTGCACTTCCAAGGGAGCCACCAGGCGGACATAGGCCGTCGTGCACGGGATGATGCCGCCCATGCACATGCCGTAGAAAAAGCGCAAAATGACGAGCTGCCATAAGGAATGGACGAAGGCCATGGGCAGAAACAGGATGGCACCGGCCATCAACAAAAACTGAATGACCTTTTCATGGCCGATATGGTCGCCCAATCTTCCCCATTGGCGGGTCGCTAGCAGATTGCCGAAACCGGAGGCGGAAAAGGCCATCCCCGCCAAAAACGCGACGTTTTCCGCATGGGTGAGCTTATTCACATAAAGCGCCAGCAACGGTTGGATGGTGAAATTGGCCATTTGGACGAAAAAAGTGATCAGCATCATCGACAGCAGGACTTTTTTATGAAAGATGAACGAGATAACTTCTTTCCCGGTATAGGTTTTTTCCCTTTTCGCTTTTTCCGGCCGCTTCTTCTCTTTCACGCCGAAAAGGACGACCAATGTGGCGATGAAGATGACGACGGATGTGTAAACAAAGGTATATTGAAATCCGAAATGATCGGCCATCATTCCGCCGATTAACGGCCCGAACAAACTTCCCGTCACGTTCCCCGTCTGCAAAGTCCCGAGGACTTCACCGACGATTTTTTTCGGCGTCTGGGCGGCGATGAGGGCGAGGGAGGTGGGAATGAATCCCGTCACGGCGCCCATAAACAGCCGCAGGAGAAACAATTGGTGGACCGAATGCATAAATCCCATGAAAAAGATGCTGACCGCTATGCCCGTCCCCGTTATCAGCAAAATCGGTTTATAGCCGTATTTGTCGCCGATGCGTCCCCAGAACGGAGAGAAGAGGAAGGCGGTGATAAAGGTTACGCTGAAGACAAAACCTGCCCATTTTTGCACATACTCTTCACTGAAATTCCCCATCGTTTCAATGTACAGGGAAAGAAAAGGCATGATCATGGTGGTGCTGGAGGCCACTAAAAAATTCGCGACCCACAAAATGGACAAGTTTCGTTTCGAAGGAGAAATTTCCATCACCTTCTTTAAATATTTCGTTTCTCTAAATATTATAATATATGAAATGAAAACGGAAAAGGGGAGGGCAAGTCGTCGAGGGGGAGGGCATATTTCCGTCCGCGGCACAGCGGGCCTTCCGCCCAAGCCGGATGGGAATCGGCCGGCGTACGGCGGAGCAAAAGAGTGGGGCTTGCCGGTTTTTCGGAAAAGGGATTCCGAAAAAATGGAGATTGATCGTTTCACGGGGGGAATTCTGCCCCGGGTCAAACTACCCGATTCCGAAAAAATGGTGATTGATCGTCTCTGAAGAGATCCCGAAAGAAGGGTTCGTCCCTTTTCGGAACAGTTTCCGTTTGTATTATCCGGAGGGGAAAGACATGCGGAAGACAACGGATTCCGCTGGAAAAGTGCGTTCGGTCATAGGGGGAAAAAGCGGACAGTCATACTTTTAAGATTGGGAGGAGTTCCCATCGGCGTTCAAGGGACTTTGCCCCGAACCTGCTGCAAGGTCCCGAAAATTTGAACCCTTTCACGCGGCATTCGCGCAGTTTTCGCCTCCCGGTTCCGGCCATGCTTTTCGGACCGGGAAGTCCGTTTCAATTTCGCGGCGGGATGGCCAATCCTGTCCCGGTATCGGTGTCCGGCAAAAAGGGCCCGGATTTTGGACAAACCGTATCGGATGATGGACACGAAAAGGATGATGGACAATTTTCATTTGATGTTGGACGTTTTTTCCAGGATGATGGTTATTTTTTCTTTTATGATGAACAAAGTTTTTTTCATGATGAACGTACTTTTTCATATGTCGGACAAATCGTCGCGAATGTCGGACAGTGAACTTCGGTGTTGGACAATTTTTTTTAAATAATCAACATTCCGGTTCGGATGTTGGACAATCCGTCTTCTTATCAAAGATAAATGTTGAACATTTTTGCCATGATGTTGGACATATCGAATGGCTGATTGAATTTTTTCCAAAAATGTTGAACGTTTTTCCCCAGACGTTGAACGATCCAGCCGCGATGAAAGAACCGGTTGTCGACCAGGGCCGCCGAATGTTGGTCAAATCAATGTGGATTTTGAAATTGAACGGGACGGAATTTGTTGAAAAAAGATGTTTCTCTTCAACACCGCAAACCCGGCCTGAAAATTTTCCGCCAAACGGGGCTATATTTCCCCCCGGTCTTCGGCAGAAACCGGTCCGGTTGCCCATCCATGTATTTCTTGTTTCTTTATAGTAAAATAGCATTGGATTGGTTTTGCAAAACCGGCCGCGGCAGGGTGGAACGGTATCTGCCGCCGCGGGAATCCCGCAGATGTTCTTTCCATTTTTCCGCAAGTGCCGGGCGGAGATTGGAACGGACCGGGAAGATTGCCGGTACGGAAGGGGAAACGGCCCGATTTCGACCTGCCGTCTCCGATTGGCAAAGAAGATTGCCGGAAAGGATGTTGGCGATGGATTGGATTCTTGCCTTATTTCTCTATTTCCCCGAGGATAAAAGGGAATATATCCCCGCCGCCATCTCCTTCTCCATCTTTTTTATCGCCTGCGTTTTCACTTTCCTGTGGATCGTCCGTTATTCCAAAAAAGAAGAGGAGAAGGCGAAACATTTGGAAGAACAGGTGAAGAAATGGCAAGGGGAAGATAAGAAGGGTTGATGAAAGGGCGGGATCTCATTTGCGACGGTTCTTGATCCGGATCGATTGTTCCTTTGATCCCGCTTCTTGGCGGCTTGGGACAAGATTTGATTCGTTTTTTCCGAAAACCGCGGATGGATGGAATGGAAAGAGGAACGGTTTCTGCCCTTTTCCCGGAAACGTTGATTCCGCCTGCGATAGCGGCACCCTTTTTAGCCGCTCCGGCGGCCGTTTCTCCGAAAAACATGATATCGCCGAAAGGGGCTGTTTTTATTCGGATGATTCCTTGATCGGGGGATCATCCTTTTTTATTTGGCGGGACATTCCCGGATCCAGGCAATTGTGGAGGGAAAAATCCTTCGGGTATTAAAATTCGGAACATAATCTATTTTTAAAAAATAGCATTGGATTTTTTTGTAAATTTTTATATGATAGGTATAACGAAAAGGTTGGTTTTCAGAAAGGAGTGACCGCCCGTTGCAGATTGAATTGAAGAACGCGACCGTCATCTTCCAATCGATGGAACCGGTCTATGCCCTGCAAAACGTCACCTTGTCCGTCGAAAAAGGAGAGTGGATATCGATCCTCGGCCCGTCGGGGTCGGGAAAAACCACGTTGTTGAATGTGATCGCCGGCCTGCTTCCGTTGACGTCCGGCTCCATCCAAGTGGACGGCGGCGATTTGTCCGAATATGGCCAGGACGAATTGCAGGAATACCGGCGCGAGAAAATCGGCTTTATTTTCCAGGATTATCGCCTCTTTGACCAGTTTACCGTGTTGGAAAACACGATGCTTCCCCAATGGCCGTATCAGCCCAAAAAGCTGATCCGGGAAAAGTCGGAAGCCGTGTTGGAAAGGTTGGGGATGGGCCATCGCCTGCACGCATTGCCGCAGGAATTGTCGGGGGGCGAAAAACAGCGCGCGGCGATCGCCCGCGCCATTCTCCATGATCCGCAAATCTTGTTGTGCGATGAGCCGACAGGCAATTTGGACGAAGGAAACCGGCGAAATATTTTGCAGATATTGAAAGGATTGAATGACAACGGGATGACCATTTTGTTTGTCACCCATGATCAGGAAGCGGCGGCATACGGATCAAGGACGTTAACCATCCGGGACGGAAAGCTGCGGGAAGGCGGAGAAATCGGTGATCTTCCATGAGCCGGCTGTTGTTCAAACGGATTCTCCGTAAAAAAACCATCCACCTGCTGTTTGTCCTTTCCCTTGTCGGCATCCTTCTGGCCCTGCCCGCGGCGGCTGCTTCCTTGGGGAATATTCATCGCCAGGTGAAAACGGATATCACCTATTATGCGAGGGGGAGCTATGATCTTTTAGTCCGGCCGCCCGGCGCAAAACATCCGTTGGAAGACAAAATGGGGATTGTGCCGGAAAACTACATCGGCTTCGGCAACGGGGGGATTTCCGTCGAACAATGGGAACGGATCAAAAACCGGAAGGATATTGAGATTGCCGCTCCCGTCGCCTCCTTGGGGTATTTTACCGGGATCAATAACGACATCAGCATCTATCCGCCCGAACATGAATACAACCGCTACCTCATGCAATTTTACACGTCCGACGGCATCAACGACTATGCCATCAAGCCGGAGTACGCCTGCTTTATATTGAAATATCCGATGGCGTATCAGGTGGATGGCAATACCTTTGAAACGGACAATGAGTATTTGATCAGCCACAAGGATTTATTAAATGAATGCACGGACAAGAAAGCCGCTTTCCTTTTGCCCGACACCTATCATTTGTTGGTGGCCATCGATCCGGAAGAGGAGGAAAAATTGACGGGCGTTTCCTTTTCTGACATTGACCCGGATTCTCCCAAAATGGGTTTGGGAGCCATGTTTGTCAGAGACAGTTTCCCCGACGCAAAAGCCGTGCCGGTGATCGAGGTGCTCGACGGGAAGACTTCCCTCAAAGCGAAGCTCAGGATCGATGAACTGGAGTTAAGCAGGAAGGATATCCAAAAATTCCGCGAAAGGCTGGGCCTTTCCGAACCGGGGGATAACGATTCTTACAATATATCTTTTATCAATCAATGGGGCACGGAAAAATACGACCGGTTGGTTGACGAACTCTTGGCAATGAAAGAAAAAAGCCGGAAGGAATACGATCTGGACCTGTCGGATTTTGTGAAGATTTATAAGCAAAATGAGAAAGGAGTTTATGTTAATGAGGAAGGAAAAATAGGCACGGTGTACGACCTTCCGGACAGTTATCCGGGGATGGGCTATTTGGTTGAGCATAACTTTGCGGACAGTACCGTCTATTACCGTTCCGGTTTTTTAAACTATGTAACAGAAAACGGCCGCTTGGCCGTGAAGAAGCTGGACGAGTTAAACGGGGTTCCGATCTATCGGGAAATCGAAAAACATGGTATGAAAACAACGGAAGTCAATCGTGATGAGGACCTGAGGAAGAAGATTACGTTCATCCTCGACCCGGTGGGCACCGTGAAAATGGGGAACAAAAAGGAACAGCTGGCGGCCAGCCCCCTCGGCATCTACCAGTTCGCCCCCGTGAAATATATTGGGGACGGCGAGCATCATGGGGTCACCCTGGAGCCGACGATTACCCCGGGCAGTTTCGTCACTCCCGCGGCGAAGGGGTTGACGAATATCCAATCGGCGGCATGGATAAAGGGAGACAAACCGATCGATGCCATCCGCGTAAAGGTCGCCGGCATTGAAGGGTATACCAAGGCGGCCGCCGAAAAAATTGAAAAAGTGGCGAAGGAAATTGAAGCGATGGGACTGGAGGTGACCATGATCGCCGGGGCCTCGCCGCAAAAATTAAAAGTGGACGTCGAAGGCGTCGGCCTAGTCGAAGAATCGTGGACCACCCTCGGCGCGGCGGGGACGATCGTGGATGAATGGAATTTGACCAACGTCATCATTGGTGTCCTGTTCGCTTTTGTCGCTCTTTTCTACCTCATCAACCGGATGCTTTTTTGGGAGGTCGATAACCGAAGGGATGTGCTGCTCTTCCATCAACTCGGGTGGAAGCGGAAGCACATCATCGGATGGTTCAGGCAAGAAATGGCGGTTCTCCTCCTGCTTTCGGCGTCGATTTCCCTGCCGGGGGCATGGGCTTTGCAAAAATGGGGAAGATTCGGGGCCGATTTTTACCTTTGGTTTTTGATCGTTCTTCTTGCCGCCGCGTTCATCCTGCTCGTCGTGCTTCCTTTCAAATTTCGCGGCATTGTCCGGGAGCGGCGGGAATTCCGGGCGGCAAAAAGGAAAAAGGCCGCAAACAGCGAGTCTTTGGTCCGGAAAAACCTTTCCTATTACGGGAAGCATATCCGTCCGCCCTTCGCCCAGATCGGGATCGTCAGCCTGTTGTCTTCCTTTGTCTACCTCTCCATCGGTTCCACCGGGGAACAAACGGGGATAACCCTGTTGGGCGAATACATCAATTTGCAGACGGACCGGATTTCCGGCTTCCTCATCGGGACCTCCTATGTCCTGGCCGGTTCCACCTTGATCGAAAGCATCCTTTCCCTGCTGAAAGTGCGCGAGAAGGAATTGGAAAACTTCCGGCTCATCGGGTGGAAAAACCGTCATATTTTCCGGCTCTATCTAAAGGAAACGGCGGCCTGGTCCGCCCTGGCGGCCGCATCGGGCTGCGCGGCAAGCGCCGCGCTGTACAGCGCCTTCTATCCGATCCATTGGAAAGGATTTCTTTTCTTGGGGGCCAACTGGGCGGGGTTTACCTTGCTTTTGCTCGCCGTTTCCGCCTTTACCATCCGCTGGCGGATAAGGGGCGGTTCCGGCGGTATTTCCGGGAAAGTCCTGCAGGAGGGGAAAGGAAAGGTTGATGCGGGGCAAAGCTTTTAAAAGAGCGGAAAATCGGCGGTTTCCTGGGAAAAACGGGATCGGCGGTTAGTATGAGAAATTCTGCAGTGAGTGCCCAAGTGGCTCCACGTGAAAACCAAGAACGGAAAGTTTAGGATGTGGGATTCCGTTGCCGGCGACCTAGGTGATTCCCGCAAAACGCAAAAACCCCTGTAAAGCCGGAAGGAGCGTGCATTACAGGGGTTTTTTGCGCATGTCGACCGGATGGGCCGTGAGGCCGGAAAAACCCCGGAACAGCCGCAAGGGTTGTCCGGCGCATGCGACCATATGTATCAGGTCCGGAAAGTTTCCCGAATAACCGCAAGGCGCTGTTTGGTGCACGCGCGGGACCGGCATCGGGCTGCAGAGCTTCCGGATGAATGCGATGTTTTATCCGGCCATGCAAACATCCGGACGCCGGGCAGGCGGATTGGAGAGTTTCGTCTCCCCGCGGAAGGCGGATATGCAAGGATCCGCCGATCTGCCGCCGTGCTTTTTTGAATAGGAGACGGACGAAGAAAGAAAGGTTCTGAACCTGATCAGTTGCACATATTGGAAGCGATGAAAGGAGATCGTTATGAACGAACAACAACATGAGGCATAAACCCCGGCCAATTCCTGCTGTTGTAATTTTTCGACCGTTATGAAAGAACAACAGGGAACCGGAAAAATTGCGGAAACGCCGGATCATGCACGCGTGCGGATCGTGCCTGCCAGCCATTGGCGAAAATCCCGCTTTGGGCATGAGGGATTTTTCCGCAAACGGCCGTGATTTCCTTTTTTGCGGCGGATTCGAACCGTTACGAGAACGCCCGTTTGAACCGCTGCAATCCTTCCTCCAGCATCGGCCTCGGGCAGGCGATGTTCATCCGCAGGAATCCGTCGCCCTCCTCGCCGAATTTTTTCCCCGGTTCCAACAGGATTTTTCCTTTTTCGATCAAAGCCTTCATCAATTGTTCCTCGGGAAGCTGCAATTCCCGGCAATCGAGCCAGAGCAGATAGGTGCCTTCCGGAACGACCGGCCGGACCGCAGGCAGCTCCGTTTTTAGAAATTCAATGGACATCCTCACGTTTTCTTTCAGGTAAGAAAGCAGTTCCTCCAGCCATTTTTCCCCGTGTTGATAGGCGGCCTCCATGGCGATGTTGGCAAAAAGATTGGGACCGTGGAAAGCGATTTTCTGCTGCTCCCTTTTCACCTTTTTCCGGATGTCCCGGTCGGCGATGACCATAAATGAGGCCTGCAGCCCGGGGATGTTGAAGGTTTTGCTCGGTGCCATGAAGGTGATGCTTTGTCTTTCCCACGCGGGATGCAAAGACGCGATCGGCAGATGGCGATTCGGTTCATACACGATATCCGCATGGATTTCGTCGGACAGGATGTAGACCCCGTATTTTTCGCACAATGCCCCGATCGCTTCCAGCTCGTCCCTTTTCCAGACCCGTCCGACCGGATTGTGGGGGCTGCATAAAAGAAAGGCTTTTACCCCGTTTTTCAGCTTCCTTTCCAGATCGTCGAAATCGATCGTATAAGCATTCCCGTCGTACACCAAAGGATTGACGGCAAGTTCCCGGCCGTTGTTTTTGATCACCTGGTAGAAAGGGTGATAAACCGGGGATTGGATCAGGATCTTGTCCCCCGCATCCGTGAGGGCGCGGATGGCCAGGGCGAGGGAGGAGACGACGCCCGGACCCAACAGGATGGAATCTTCCGGGACCGTCCAGTGAAATCTTTTTTCAAGCCATAGCCGGATCGTTGAAAATAGAGAGCCGGGGGGAGCGGCGTAGCCGTAAATCCCGTGTTCCGCCCGTTTGATCAAAGCTTCCGTAATTTCCCTTGGCGAAAGGAAATCCATATCGGCCACCCACATGGGCAAGAGATCGTCCCGTCGATAGATTTTTTTCGGGACCTTCCATTTGACGCTGTCGGTTGACGTTCGGTCGATCCATGCGTCTGAAAAAACAGCCATCCCGATCCTCCTAACCGTTTTTTCCTTATCATACCAAAAAATGATCCGGATGGGGGAACGGAAGGACTTTCGGCTCGTGTATCAAACGGGACGCGGGAAGAAAAAGGGAAAATCTTTTTCACCTGTTCCAAAAATATGTTATAATTTTTGAATCATACGCATAAAGGAAAACTATAGACTTAGGAGTGTTGTCATGAATGATAAATGGAAAGTCGGAAGCGTCGTCAAAGGGAAAGTGATCGGCATCCAACCGTATGGCGTGTTCGTGCAATTATCCGATCATGTCCAAGGATTGGTTCATATATCCGAAATTACGAATGGCTATGTAAAAAATATCCATGATTATGTGAAAATCGGTCAGGTGATCCGCGTAAAAATCATCGGCGCATCCGGGGAAGGGAAACTCCGGTTGTCGATGAAAAGTTTGGAAAAGAAGCAAAAACCGCCGAAAAGAAAGCGCCCGGACGCGAAAATGGCCGATGCGAAATACCGCCGTGTCAACCTTCCTTCCGGACGGGGATTTTATCCTTTAAAGAAAAAGCTGAAAGAGTGGATCGCCCAATCAATGGAAGAATATTCCATCAAACGTTAAGGCCGCTGCCCATTTTTCTTCCCTCGAACGGATCATGCCTCGAAACAGGGCTTGCGTTTCCATGCGCGGGCACTTTCCTCATCCTTTTCCTTCCGCCGATGTCACCGGGGAACCGTCTTTTTGCCTTTCCCCTTTTATCCCTTTCTCCGCCTGAAAGCATCCGTTACAATAAGAATATAGCGTGAAATTTTCATTGGAATGGAGGTTCAAACATTGGCGCATCGTTTCACGGAAGAAATCATTGAATTGACGGAAAAGTACGGCGCCCGCAATTATCATCCGCTGCCCGTGGTCATTTCCAAAGCGGAAGGGGTATGGGTGGAAGATCCCGAAGGCAATAAATATTTAGACATGCTCAGTGCCTATTCGGCCGTCAATCAGGGCCACCGCCATCCGAAAATCGTCCGGGCGTTAAAAGAACAGGCCGATCGGGTTACGTTGACATCCCGGGCCTTTCACAACGACCAATTGGGCCCGTGGTATGAAAAAGTGGCCCGACTGACGAAAAAAGAGATGGTCCTGCCGATGAACACCGGCGCGGAAGCGGTGGAGACGGCCGTCAAAGCGGCGAGGCGCTGGGCTTACGATGTCAAAGGCGTCGAAGAAAACAAGGCGGAAATTATCGCCTGCGAGGGGAACTTCCACGGACGGACGATGCTCGCCGTCAGCTTATCGTCGGAGCCGGAATACCAACGGGGGTTCGGTCCCCTGCTGCCGGGCATTAAACTCGTTCCATACGGCGATTTGGAAGCGCTAAAGGAAGCGATTACCGAAAATACCGCCGCTTTTCTCGTCGAACCGATCCAAGGGGAAGCCGGCATCCATATTCCGCCGGACGGCTATTTGCGGAAGGCCTACGAGATTTGCAAGGAGAACAAGGTGCTGTTTCTCGCCGATGAAATCCAATCCGGTTTGGGCCGGTCGGGAAAAATGTTCGCCTGCGACTGGGAAGGGGTCGTTCCCGATGTCTACATATTGGGAAAAGCGCTGGGCGGTGGTGTTTTCCCGATTTCCTGCGTCGCCGCCGACCGGGACATTTTGGGCGTCTTCAATCCGGGTTCCCACGGTTCCACCTTCGGCGGGAATCCCCTGGCCTGCGCCGTATCCATCGCCGCCCTGGACGTGATCGTGGAGGAGGACCTGCCGCGCCGATCCCTGGAGCTCGGCGGGTACTTCCTGGAAAAATTGCGGACGATCGACCATCCCGACATAAAGGAAGTCCGGGGGAGGGGATTATTTATCGGCATCGAATTGCACACCCCCGCCCGGAAATATTGCGAAGCCCTGAAAGCGAAGAGGCTGCTCTGCAAAGAAACCCATGAAAACGTCATCCGTTTGGCCCCACCCCTCGTCATCACCAAGGAGGAGCTGGATTGGGCCTTTGAACGGATTCAGGCGGTGTTTGCGGAAATGCGGCCGGCGGCCGTGTAATTTTCGGCGGATGAACCGGGACATGGGGATCGAAAAATAATAGAAAAGATGGAGCTTGAATACTTCGTTCTGTTAATTAAGGAGCAGAAAATCAAGGAGGGTGCTTCAAAAGGGGTTCTTTTGGGCACCCTTCCTTTTTGAGAAATATGACTGAAGTCTATAAAACTTTTTTGCCAAGGTAAAATTTTTTCGAAAAAAAGAGGGAATGGAAGATGGGGCAAAATAAGTTGTTTAACTTCTCGATCATTCCTCAAAACCTCCCGATGCCCGATGTTAAATATCCGCGGGGAGAACAGATTGGAAAAATGTCGAAAATTGTCATTCTAAAATTGTTGGAATTTATTATAAAATATGTTAAATTTTGATTTATAGAAAAAGCATGACATATCCAAATGGTTTTCGAACTTCAAAAGTTGGGAGATTGGATCATCATTGTTCGATTCCATTTATTTTGGAGAATGTCAGGAAAAACCTTTTGACTTGATGACGCCCGCATTAATAGAAACCATAGACATCCACAGCTGCGAAAAAGTCTCCGAATCCCTTCAAAGGATGGTTGTTATGGCTCTGTTTTTAGGCAAAAGGCTGCTGTTGAGCAAATCCCTCTATATTTCTTTAGGGTTCGGCCTGTTTTTATCCCTTTATCATGTGAAGGCGGAAATCATTCCCCAATTGGTATGGCTGACCTTGGGGCTCCAAAAGAACCAGGGGATTGATTTCACCCCTTATTCCGAATGGTTTGGCACGGGCCTGTCCGTTCTTTCATCGGTTTTTTTCATCACCCTGCCCATTTTGGCGTCGCTTCCTTTTTCCGACACGTATTTGAAAGACCGGCAAACGGGGTATTTCACGGCCATTCTGTCGAAGGGAAAGACCGGCCGCTATTTCGCGGGGCTGTATTTTTACAATTTTCTCGCGGCGGCGCTCATCAGTGTCATTCCTTTGCTGGTCAATCTTTATTTTTCCTTTATGATCTTGCCGGACGTAAAACCGGATCCGATTGTCAATAATCGGCTTTATCTAAGCCCGGATGCAACCTTTTTCCAACCGTTGTATTACAGCTATCCGCTTCTCCATATTTTCTTTTATATTTTGCTTGTGTCCTTGTTTTCCGGAATGTTCGCCAGTCTTTCTTTAAGCCTTTCCTTTTACGTCAATAACCGCTTTCTCGCCCTGACCGGCTCTTTTCTCATCGTGATGGTTTGGACCCTCGTCCTCCAGGGCTTAGGAAAGTACGGCTGGGTTCCTTCCGATTTTTTGCGGCAATTTGCTACTGATTCCGTGTCTTTTCCCGTTGCGGCCGCCATTTTTTTGACGGGCATGCTGGCGAGTGCAGCCGCCTATCTGTACGGGGTGAAAAAACTTGTCATTCCTTAACTTTTTCAAAGTATTTTTCATGGATTGGCAGCGCTCCCTTTGGAAGATGGCTGCCTGCATCGGAATATTGATCCTGGGAATCTCGGTATTTTCCAATATTGAAACCTTATTTCCGTGGGAGCAGGGGCTTCCGGACGTTTTTAACATGTTGTTCATCGAATCAAGTCTGCTTGCCTTCTCCGTTCCCGCCTTTTTGCTCATCCTTTTTTTCGTCCTGACGCCTTTGTTCCAACCGCTGAGGATCGTCCGCTTTCAAAAACGGGAGATTTTGGCTTGGACCGTGTTCCGGATCGTTTTCTTCACCGTGCTTATTTATCTGGCCGCTTATTTTGCTTTCGGGTTTTTGTTTGCCTGGCTGAAAACCGGTTCGCTCCAAAACACGTGGGCGACGAAAGAAGGAACGCCGTATCTCATTTATAAGGATGAAATTGATTTATCCTTATTCGCGACGCCTTACATGATTCTCCGCTACGGGCTGACCGAGTTTTCGGCTTTCCTGTTTCTCGGCCTTGCCGCCGCCTTCCTATATTTGTTATCGGACCGTTATATTTATGCGTTTTTTCTAGTTGTAGGGTTTCTTATTTTTGACTTTGCCCTGCATTCGTTATTTATGATATCCCTATTTTTGAATAAGGCCGCGGTAAGGTTGGGAACATGGGGTGACGGGAAGGATTTATTGGGAATCGTCCTGTATTTTTTCGGGCTGTCGGTTGTGTTGATGATCGGCATTTTTATTTTGCTGCTGCGGAAAGATTTCCTGTCCCAGAGCGGAAAGAAGGAGTAGCCCGTGGCAAAAGAAATATTCTTTTTCTTGTACAGGGACGTCTTGATCGGGTTGTCATCCCTCCGTTATCGTTTCCTTTTCTGTCTCATGATGTTTACGGCGATGGCCATCCTTTCCGTCTACCAGCTGCAAACTTCGGCCGAGCTCCTGGGTATGGACCGAAACATGCTGACGTATACGGATCTATTGTTTTCCCTTTTCCAAGGCGTTGATTATGAAATTGTCGAAAAAAAATTTTTGCCCTTCCCTTTTTCATGGTTCCTGTTGCAGATGATGATTCCCTTTCTTTTAGGGGCGTATGCGCGGGATGACCTTTTCTTGCATACCTCCTTCTTGTTCGTCCGGGCGAAAAGACGATTGTCCATCTGGCTGGCCAAAGTGCTTTTTTCCCTCTTGGCCGTCATCCTTGTCTTTCTTTCCTTTCTTGCCGTCTCTTGGCTGATCGCCGCGGTTTTTTTCTCGCCTGACATCGGCTTTCGGGAATATGGCGACGCGAAAATAAAACCGGCCATCGGCGGGGGATGGTCGGCCGTCCGGCTGACTTGGCTGACCATCGCCTTACCCTTTCTTTTAAACCTGTGCGGCGCCGCGGTATATACGATGTTTTCCCTTCTTATCCGGCCGGTCTACTTGTTCCTCATCTTAGCGTCGATCTACATATTATCGGTATATACCGCCAATCCGTTTCTTCCGGGAAGCTACGGGATGATTTTGCGCCACGGGATGTTTGAACCGGCGAGGGGGTTTTCCACGGCCGCATGCGTCATGTATTTTTCCGTCACCCTTCTTGCGGCGGGCGTGATCGGCTACCGCCTGTTTAAAAGAGCGGACATTTTGTATTTCGGAAAGGATTGATCCCCATGACTGACTATATCGTCATTGAACAATTGACGAAAAAGATTCAGGGAAACATCGTTTTGAACGATATAAGCATCAAATTGTCCAAGGGAAAAATTTACGGATTTCAGGGCAGGAACGGATCCGGAAAAACGATGCTGTTCCGCGCCATCGCCGGATTGATCCGGCCGACGCAAGGAAAAGTGACCGTCAACGGAAAGGAAATCGGGAAGGATGTCTCCATCCCCGAAAACATCGGGATTCTGATCGAAAATCCGGGGTTTATTCCCGAATATACGGGGATGAAAAATTTGGAACTCCTTTCTTATATTCAAAGGAAAATCACGAAAAAAGAAGTGGCCGAAGCGTTGGAAAAAGTCGGGCTGGATCCGAAGGATAAACGAAAATACAAAAAATATTCCTTAGGAATGAAACAAAGGCTCGGCATTGCCCAGGCCATTATGGAAAATCCCGATCTTATCATCCTGGATGAGCCGACGAATTCTTTGGATGAGGAAGGCGTGAAACTCCTCAACTCGCTGCTCGCACAATTAAAAAGGGAAGGAAAAACGGTTTTGATCGCCAGCCATGAACGGGAGTGGATCCGCGGCGTGGCGGATGAAATTTTCGTGATGGATGGCGGGAAGATCGTCGGCCATGAGGTGATCTCCGGTGAAGGGTAAAAAGCTGTTCTTCTTTTTGTTCATCCCCCTCTTCCTTATCATCGTCGTTTTCAGTTTCTACCGCTATCAGGAAGTGAATCGCCCGCACCGGAATTATCAAATCGTCGAAAAGACCGAAAAAATCGGCCGTCCGTTTTCCCATCAGGAAGTGGCTTACATCTTTCAAACTCCCGAAGTGCGCTCCCGTGATGATTATGATCTTTATGTCATTCCTTTGGTCATCGAGAATCGTTCCGGACAAACGGTTTCTTTTCCGATTGAATCTTTTATTCTGCTCGCGGATCACTTCCAAACCCAAGTGGATCTGGAACAATTTTATTCGGAACCAATTAACCGGGAAGCGGGTCAAGGGATTCCGCCGGACGGAAAGAAAGAATTCCGGTTGACCTTCACCCTCGACAAAGAGGACCCCTCCAGGGACAGGGTGGAACTGTACTTTCTCCGATACGACGGCGGGAAAATGTATAAACATAAATTGGATTTGTCTGGACCGCATTGATCTTACCCGGAGTTTGCCAAAGAAGGTGGTAATTTGAAAGGAAAGCAATGGATCACCGGCATCCTATTGGGCCTGGTTGTTGTTGTCTTTATCGTTTATGAATTGGGGGTTTTTCAGCATACCCAAGGCGGGGGGACAGAAAAAAACCAATCCGGAAAGGGAGAGAATATAAATATAAACGAGGCCATAGACGAACAAATCGAGAATAATTCCAAATATCCGGACAAGGAAACCATTGTAAAAAAGATCATCCACGGTTATCAAAATTTTACAACCTTGGAGGGCGAATACGAGACTTATTCCTCGGATCCCGTGCCAACCGTGTCCAAGACCTGGTACGCCATCGACGCGGAAAAACAAAAATCGATCAGGATCCTGTATGATCATAACGAAAAAATTTCCACGGTAATCTGGGATGAGGAACAATTAAAATGCATGTCTTTTAATGAAACAGAGCGAACCTACACCGAACTTGAGCTGAAAAAAAAGGAGAAAAATGAGAAAGAAGATAAAGAGCTTAGTAAGTTTGAAAAACTTTATGGTTCCCGGGCACCCGTAGAACGAGAATTATTTACAGCTGGGGGTTTTGCTGTTTCTTCCGAATATGTCCTTTATCTCATGAATTTCAGGAATTGGGATTATCACGAAGGGAAATGTATGGATCTGCCATGTTATCAATTACAGGGGAAAATAACGGATTCTGGAGATATGAACGGCCCCTTTGAGATGCAAGTGGAAAAGAACACCGGGACTGTCATCGGATTTAAAGTTTTCGACGACCAGAAGCGGGTGAAATATTCGTTTACGACAAAGATGATCAAAATCGATCAGCCGCTGGACGAGACCCTCTTTACGAAAGGGACGGCAGGGTATAAAAAATTGGAACCGATGGACCCCAGCGACTTCGACTTTTAAGTGATTCCGGATCGGAACAGGAAAAAAGAGGATCCCGAAATCCTTTTCGGATCCTCTTTTCGCTTCCCCGGCGTTTCGTTAAAGATTCGAAAGCGGCTTGCGAGTGGGGAATGCCTCCTCGCTTTCCATCAACGGATTTGTCCCGTCCATTTTTCTTTCCTTCGGGCCGGATCGGCCGTCCGGACGTCCCGCCAGCAGCCGGCAGGAATCATTTTAGAAATCATCCATCCCGCGCATCTTGCGCATTAAGTCCGGTCGGTCCGCGGTTCCGCGGAACGGCTTCTCTCCTCATTGGGGACGAAAAGGAGACCGATGTTGATCAGCCCGGCGATCCCGACAATGCCAAAAATAAAACGGGCGATACCTTCGCCGAACAGGGCGGTCACGAAATCATATTGAAAAAATCCGACCAGTCCCCAGTTGATGGCCCCGATGATGGTTAAGACGAGACAAATTCTTTGCAATACGCTCATGAAAAATCCTCCTTCGAATGATTATTACGGTACTTAGGATGGTTAAAATTCACAAATTCTATGCATCGGAAATTTTCCATCCCGGTTTTCATGTATTAAAATATCGATGAGGAGGGATGAAAGATGGATTCCTTTGTTTTTCAAAACCCGACAAAATTGATATTCGGCCGGGGGCAAATTCAAGCTTTGCGGGATGAGATCCCGAAATACGGGAAAAAGCTCCTCCTTGTCTATGGCGGCGGGAGCATCAAACGAAACGGTTTGTACGACGAAGTGATGCAAATCCTAAAAGAAATCGGCGCGGAAGTCTTCGAGCTGCCGGGGGTGGAGCCGAACCCGAGGATCACCACCGTCCGAAAAGGGGTGGACATTTGCAAGAAGGAAAAGATCGAATTTTTGCTGGCGGTCGGCGGAGGAAGCGTCATCGACTGCACGAAGGCGATCGCGGCCGGGGCCATGTATGAAGGCGACCCTTGGGATATCGTCGTCAAAAAGGCGAAACCGGAGGCGGCCCTTCCTTTGGGAACGGTGCTGACCCTGGCGGCCACCGGGTCGGAAATGAACAGCGGTTCCGTCATCACCAACTGGGAAACGAAGGAAAAATACGGTTGGGGTTCGCCCCTCGTCTATCCGAAGTTTTCCATTTTGGATCCGGTCTATACCTTTACCGTTCCCCGCGATCAGACGGTTTACGGCATCGTCGATATGATGTCCCATGTTTTTGAACATTATTTCCACCATGCCGCGAACACCCCTCTGCAAGACCGGTTCTGCGAATCCCTTTTGACCACCATCATGGAAACGGCGCCGAAACTGGTCGATGATTTGGAAAATTACGAATACCGGGAAACGATCCTGTATTGCGGGACGATGGCTTTAAACGGCATGGTGCAAATGGGCTTCCGGGGCGATTGGGCGACCCACAATATCGAACATGCGGTTTCCGCCGCATTTGATATTCCCCATGGGGGCGGATTGGCCATCTTGTTCCCGAATTGGATGAAGCATGTCCTTCCGGTCAACCCGCAACGGTTCAAACAGCTGGCCGTCCGGGTATTCGGCGTGGATCCGGCGAATAAAACCGACGAGGAAGCGGGACTGGAAGGAATCGAAAGGCTGCGGGAATTCTGGAACTCCCTCGGCGCCCCGAGCCGTTTGAGGGATTACGGCATCGGCGAAAAGGATTTGCCCCTTTTGGCGGATATCGCCATGAAACGAGGGGAATTCGGGAATTTCAAAAAGCTGACGAGGGACGATGTGTTGGCCATCTACCGGGCATCCTTATGAACGTCCGGACAGGGCTTGTTTCGTTTTTGAACGCTCCCTGGCTGCCGGCGGGGCGGCATGGATGAAGAAATGACCGAAAAAAGGAAAGCAAATCTTTGGCAAGGTACGGAGGTTTAACATGACACATATTCAATTTGATTATTCCAATGCTCTCCGCTTTTTTGGCGAACATGAATTGGCGCAAATGAACGATTTGGTCAAAGTCAGCCATCAGGCATTGCACGAAAAAACCGGCGCGGGAAACGATTTTTTAGGCTGGATCGATTGGCCCCTCCATTATGACAAGGAAGAATTCTCGCGAATTTTAAAATGCGCGGAAAAAATCCGGAACGATTCCGATGTGCTGCTCGTCATCGGCATCGGCGGTTCCTATCTCGGTGCCAGGGCCGCGATTGAAATGCTGAACCACAGCTTTTACAACGTTTTGCCGAAGGAAAAAAGAAAATCCCCGCAGATTATTTTTGCCGGCAACAATATCAGCTCCACCTACCTGCATGATGTGATCGACCTGTTGGACGGCAAGGATTGGTCGATCAACGTCATCTCCAAATCGGGGACGACGACGGAACCGGCCATCGCCTTTCGGATTTTCCGCAAATTGCTGATCGAAAAATACGGCGAAGAAGAGGCCCGGAAACGGATATATGCCACCACCGACAAAAAGAAGGGGGCGCTGAAAACCTTCGCCGATGCGGAAGGCTATGAAACCTTCGTCATCCCGGATGACGTGGGCGGCCGCTATTCGGTTTTGACCGCCGTCGGCCTGCTGCCGATCGCCGCGAGCGGGGCGGACGTCGCCCAAATCATGGCGGGCGCCCGGCAGGCGATGGAGGACTTCAGCCATTCGGAATTGGGAAAAAATATCGCCTATCAATACGCCGCCATCCGAAACATTTTGTACAACAAAGGAAAAACGGTGGAATTGCTGATCAATTACGAACCCGGGCTGCAATATTTCGCCGAATGGTGGAAGCAGCTGTTCGGGGAAAGCGAAGGCAAGGATGGAAAGGGCATCTATCCTTCCTCGGCGAATTTTTCCACGGATCTCCATTCGCTGGGGCAATATATCCAGGAAGGGCGCAGGGATCTTTTCGAAACGGTCCTTCACGTGGAATCCCCGCGGCATGAACTTGTGATCGAAGCGGAAGCGAACGATTTGGACGGCTTGAATTATTTGGCCGGAAAAACGGTGGATTTTGTAAATAAAAAAGCCTTTGAAGGCACCTTGCTCGCCCATACCGACGGGGACGTGCCGAATTTGGTCGTCAAAATTCCAAAAATGGACGAATACACCTTCGGCTATTTGGTGTACTTTTTTGAAAAGGCCTGCGCCATGAGCGGCTATTTGTTGGGTGTCAATCCCTTCGACCAGCCGGGGGTGGAGGCCTATAAAAGAAACATGTTCGCCCTGTTGGGAAAACCGGGCTTCGAAGAAAAGAAAAAGGAATTGGAAAAACGTTTGAATCAATAAGGAAAGGAAAGATGACCGCCTGAACGCCCATACGGCGTCCGGCGGTTTTTCGTTTTTGCTAAAAAGGCTTCCGGCTGCAAACGGCGGACGGCAAGGACAGGGCCGCAGGCGCAAACGTTGAAGTCCAGGAATTTGTGTAGTAAAAAGGGTGCAATGCGTTCCATTTCCGGAAAGGCGATGTTCCCGTACCGGGAGCGGGATTTTACACAAATGGGCGGACTTGGTCGCGCAAACCTCCCCATTCCTCGGTTTTCGGAGGGGGAGCAAACCGATTTTACGGCGGCCGAACGGACGGCGGGCTGCGGGACGGAGCCGCGGCGAACGGGGCGAAAAACGGGAGATCTTGCCTGAACGGCATCTCCCTTCGTTTAAAACATTGCCCCGGAAAGAGGGCATGGAATCTTCGATCGGGAAATTGTATGGTAAAAGGAGAGGAAAATATTTTCCGTCATTCGGGGAAATAAAATCAAGAAAGGGATGGGAAAGATGCAAGTGATCGACCTGCATTGCGATGTTTTGCTGAAATTGTCCCAAGGGAAGGGAAAACTGCGATTCAGGGATTCCAAAGAGCTGGACGTGAATTTCGAGCGGCTCCGGAAAGGGAAAGTGAAAGTCCAGTTTTTCGCCGTCTTCCTTGAGCCGGAGATCCCGGCGGAACAAAAATTTGTCGAGGCCCTTAACCAAATCGATTATTTTTATGAAGAAGTTCTAAAGAAAAATCCGGAAATGAAGCATATTAAAGAATGGGCCGACATTGAAAAGCTGAAGGAGGGCGAGATCGGCGCGGTCCTGACGCTGGAAGGGGCGGACGCCATCGGCAATGATTTGATGAAGCTGCGGACCCTTTACCGGCTGGGCGTGAAATTGGTCGGTTTGACCTGGAATTTTGCCAACTATGCCGCGGACGGCGTGATGGAAGAACGGGGCGGGGGCCTCACCCGGTTTGGAAAAGAAGTGGTCCGGCTGAACAATGAGCAGAAAGTATTTACCGATGTCTCCCATCTGTCCGAAAGGGGATTTTGGGAGGTGATGGAATTGGCCGACTATCCGATCGCCAGCCATTCCAACGCGAAATCGCTCTGCAATCATCCCCGCAATCTGACGGATGAGCAGGCGAAAGCGTTGTTCCAAAAAGGCGGGATGGTCCACGTCGTTTACAATCCCCCCTTCATTAAAGAAAGCGGCAACGCTTCCATCGGTGACCTGGTCCGGCATATCGACCATTTTTGTTCCTTGGGCGGAGTGAAACAGATCGGGTTGGGTTCCGATTTCGATGGGATCGAGAAGAAAGTGAAGAATTTGGAGGATGCCTCAAAAACCCAGAATTTAATCCTGGCGCTTTTGAAATACTATAAGGAAGACGAGGTCAAGGGATTCGCCTATAGGAATTTCCTGGAACATTTGCCGAAATGAAGCGGGACGGGCGTTTCCATCATGTAACCATGAAATTTTGTTTTTTTTACAAAATGTCCTAAATTTTTGTCCGAACGTTGGTTTATTTTCATTTAAAATAAAAATGGGCTTTCCAAAAGAAAAAACGATGGAGGGAAAGAGAAATGAAAGCATTAACATTCGTTGCCCCGGGCAAGAAAGAATTGGTGGAAAAGCCGAAACCGGAAATCCAAAAACCGACGGATGCCATCGTGAGAATTACGAAAACGACGATCTGCGGCACCGACCTGCACATCCTGGCCGGCGACGTCCCTGCCGTGACGAGCGGCCGTACGTTGGGCCATGAAGGGGTCGGGATCGTGGAAGAAGTCGGCGAAGGCGTGAAAAACTTTAAAAAGGGCGACCGCGTCCTGATTTCCTGCATCACCTCCTGCGGAAAATGCGAAAACTGCAAGAAGGGGCTGTATGCCCACTGCGAAGACGGCGGCTGGATCCTCGGCCATTTGATCGACGGGACGCAAGCGGAATATGTCCGGATTCCCCATGCGGACAACAGCTTGTACCACATTCCGGAAGGAACCGATGAAGAAGCCCTCGTCATGTTGAGCGATATTCTGCCCACCGGATTTGAAATCGGCGTTTTAAACGGAAAGGTGCAGCCCGGACATACGGTTGCGATCATCGGGGCCGGCCCGGTCGGGATGGCTGCGCTGTTGACCGCCCAATTCTATTCACCGGCGGAAATCATCATGGTCGATTTGGATGACAACCGTCTGGAAGTGTCCAAAACCTTCGGTGCGACCCATACCATTAACAGCAGTGACGGAAAAGCCGTGGAAAAGATCATGGAATACACCGGCGGAAAAGGCGTCGACGTGGCCATGGAAGCCGTCGGCATCCCCGCAACCTTCGACATTTGCCAACAAATTTTGAAACCGGGCGGATATTTGGCCAACCTCGGGGTCCATGGCAAACCGGTCGAATTCCATATCGAAAAACTTTGGATCTCCAACATCACGCTGACCACCGGCTTGGTGAACACCACCTCGACGCCGATGCTGCTAAAAACGGTCCAATCGAAAAAATTGCGACCGGAAAAATTGATCACCCATCGTTTTGCCTTTAAAGACATTATGGAAGCTTATGAAATCTTTGGAAATGCGGCAAAAAATAAAGCCTTAAAGGTCATTATCTCCAACGATTGACCAGGATGAACTCTCGGCGAAGGGAGCGGACGTTTTCCGCTCTCTTTTTAATTGCGAGGCTTGTTTGGTGGCGCGGCCGGACAGCAGGAACTCCGTCATGCCGCCTGCGGGCTCCCGGAATCGCCGCGGGACTGGGTACTTAATATTCAGCCGCCCGCAATTTGAAATAGCGGACGGCGAACCGCCGCCTCACTGCAGAAAAAGGGAAGAGGGCCAAATCTGCCAAAGGCACAACGGGCCCCCGATTGGGAAGGAGAAACCTGCCAACATAGGGTCGAAGGCTGTCCGCAATGATATGGCTCCCCTTAAGGCAGACAGGTTGCAAAATAAAAATCTATACGTTCTTAAGAGGAGTTTTTTATCTAATAATCATTGCGGGATGGCAAAAAAACTGCCGGACGTCATCGCGGATACGTACCGAGTTTTTGTCCAATCATTGAGGGACAGCCCCTTCATTGGGTGCATATCCCTCCGTTATGCCCGGGGACTGCCGGCCCCGATGGCGGCCATGCCCTCCGGCGGGCCGGTTTTGCCGCGGGACGCTTCCGCCGCTTCATCGGCAGCCGGCTCTAGGCCGTTTTTCCCGCTTTCAACAACACTTTGTTGCCCGTCAGGAAAAATCCCTGCAGGAACAAGACCAAGCCGGTTCCGATCAGCAGCCATTCGATCCTGATCATGTCCGCGACGGGTCCGAAAACGAGCATTCCCAACGGCATCATTGAGGTTGAGATCATCGTGAATATTCCGAACACTCTTCCCAAAAAGTCGCTTTCCACTTTTTCCTGCAATAAAACGGTGGCGGGCGTATTAAAGATCGGCAACGTCACCCCGAGAATGCCCATGAAAAGTAAATAGATCCAGAAATACGGAATGACGCCGAGGGCAAATGTGCAAATTCCGAAGATAAAAGTGGCGAGGGCCATCGTATGGGTCCTGTTTCGGAATCCTCCCCAATAAGCCATGAACGCTCCGCCCAGCATCATGCCGATGGAGAAAACGACTTCAATGGCCGTCAGCCGCCAAACATCGTCTCCGAAACTCCGGGCGACTTGCAGGGGAGTCAAGAAGGAAACAGGGGCGATCAGGAAAAAGAATATCGCGAAAAACAGAAAAAACTGTTTTAAAAAATCGTGTTTTTTTATAAACAGGATCCCTGTCCGCATGTCCCGGAAATAGCCGACTTTCTCCTTGAGCCGGGCCTTTTCATGGACCGGGACGTGCAAATAAGTGAGCAAAATGAAGATGGCGATCGCGGCGGTTATCACATCGATAAAGAAAATGATTTCAATGGATGCGACCGTCAGCAGCGCCCCGCTGACCATGGGCGCCACGAGGGTGACGAGGGCTTGCATGCTCCCGTTTGCGCCGTTCGCCTTCGTCAGCTTATCTTCCGGCACGATTTGCGGCAAAATCGCCCCTACAGCAGGATTTTGCACGGCCGTTCCGACTGCCCGGACAGCGGATATGACGAAAAACAGCCATAAGGCATCATATCCCGCCAAAAAAAGAACGGCCAACAACAGAGTGACCATGGCGATCATGGCGTCCGCCAGAATGATAAGCAGTTTCCGGCTGTACCGGTCGGCCCATACCCCGGCGAATGGGGAAAGGAAAAAGGTCGGGAGAAAACCGCAAATGATGTAGAGGGTCATCATAAACCCGGATTTGGTATGCAGGGTGATATACCACATGATCGCATATTGGACCAAAGCCGAACCGAAGAGGGATATCGTTTGGCTCCCCAGAAAAAGGATCAGGTTCCGTTTCCAATGATTCATTTCTTGCCACTCTCCTTTTACTTAACGCGCATTTTCCCTGACGTATCGGTTGCGCTGGGAGAACAGAATTTTAGCATAATTTTTAAGAAAAGAAAAGGAATCCCATTTTTTTAGCCGTTTCTATATACATTCCCGGCCGGATATGATATACTTCCTTACAAATTGATCATCATGCGATTGCCATAACTACTAGGGGTGCCCTTGGTGAGGGCTGAGAGAAAAACGGAAAGTTTTTCAACCCTTCGGACCTGACCCGGGTAATGCCGGCGTGGGAAAGTAGTTATTCTTTTCCGCTATTCGTTCGCAAACCAGGTCCCCAGGGATGCTGGTTTTTTTATTTTATTTGAAAAAGGATGGCTGAACCGGTATTTCTTTCGCAAAGCGATCCGCCGTTCTTTTTATCCTGGAGGAGGGGGAAAACGATGGATGCCCGTACCGTATGTGCGTTGCTCAACAGGATTCGGGAACAAAAACCGTTGATTCACAATATTACCAACATCGTCGTGGCGAATTTTTCCGCCAATGGCTTGCTGGCCCTTGGAGCCTCTCCCTTTATGGCTTCTTCCGAAAACGAGGCCGCGGAGGCCGCAAAAATGGCGGATGCCCTTGTCTTGAATATGGGAACGGTCGATGAAGCGATTTTGAAGGCGATGGTCAAAGCGGGGCGATCCGCCAATGCCCATGGAACCCCCGTCATCTTTGATCCGGTCGGCGCAGGGGCAACCCCTTACCGAAAGTTTGTCGCTAAAAGCCTTCTGGAAGAGCTGAAAATGACGATGATACGGGGCAATGCGGCGGAGATTTCCCAGCTGATCGGGGAACAGGGGGAGGTAAAGGGGGTCGATGCCGGAGATTTAAAAGGAAATCCGGCCGAATGGGCAAAAAGGGCGGCGAAACAATGGCAAACCGTGGTCATTGCGACCGGCAAAGATGATGTCATATCGGACGGTTCCAAAACCTTTCTCGTTCATAACGGACATCCCATCCTGACGCAAGTCACTGGAACGGGCTGCCTGCTGTCCGCCGTTGCCGGCGCTTTTGCCGCCGTCGAAAAGGACCCGGTAAAAGCGGCCGTATCGGCGGTGGTTTTTTACGGCGTTGCAGCGGAGATCGCAGCGGAAAAGAGCGGGAAACAGGGACCGGGCAGCTTCCAAATGGAATTTATCAATCAATTGGCCCTTGTTTCGGAAGCGGAAATTCTCCGACACGGTTCCTTTGAACAAATCGAATGACTTCGGGCAGGGGCAGTGCGGAAGGCAATTTCGGTCGCCGACGCCGCTTACTGATGGGATAAAGGCCTTCCTTGGCTTGAATCGGACACCAGGGGGAGACCGTCGGCGTATCCAATCCGGGGATGGGCAGGCAAGGGGGAATAGGGCGAAATGAATGATCATTTTTCAACCGATGCGGGCAACCCCAGTTTTGCAAAAGGAGGGATGACCGATGAAAAACGTTTCGAAAGCGTTGACCATCGCGGGTTCGGACAGCGGCGGCGGAGCGGGGATACAAGCAGACTTGAAAACGTTTCAGGAATTAAACGTATACGGCATGTCCGTGTTAACCGCGGTAACCGCTCAAAATACATTGGGCGTCCAAGCCGTATATCCGATGACGCCGGAAGCCGTCCGCCGACAAATCGATTCCATTGCCCAAGACATGGGAACCGACGCTTTGAAGACCGGCATGCTTTTCTCCGCTGAGATTATTGCTGCCGTGGCGGAAAAAATTCGCCAATACCAATGGGAAAAAGTGGTCGTGGATCCCGTCATGGTCGCCAAAGGCGGGGAGACATTGTTGGAATGGGAAGCCGTGGACAGCTTAAAAAACGATTTATTGCCGTTGGCCTGCCTGGTTACGCCGAATATTCCGGAGGCCGAAGTATTGACGGAAATGTCCATTCAAACGATGGAAGACAAAAAAGCCGCCTGCCAAAAACTGCACCGTCTCGGGCCCAAATGGGTGCTGATCAAAGGGGGGCATGATCGGGGGGACGATCAGGCCACCGATATCCTGTTCGATGGAAAGGAATTTTTCACATTCCAAAGCAAAAGGATTCCCACAAAAAATACCCACGGCACCGGATGCACCTTTTCCGCGGCCATTACGGCTGAGCTGGCAAAGGGAGCGGAGGTGCCGGATGCGGTGTCCGCGGCGAAAAAATTTATTGCAGCCGCCATTGAAAACGGCATCAAAATCGGCAAGGGGCATGGCCCGACGAATCATTGGGCGCATAGACTAAAAGGGGATGAGTCCAATTGAAGAGAATGAATGAAAAAGCATTGCGGGAAGCCTTGAAACTCTATTTTGTGATGGGGAGCGCGAATTGCCGGGAAGAACCGGCCGAAGTTTTGAAGAAGGCGATAGCCGGGGGAATTACAATGTTTCAATTTCGGGAAAAAGGAAAAGGCGCTTTGACGGGTGCCGAAAAATTCGCATTGGCGGAAGAGCTTCACTATATTTGCAAAAAGGCGGGCATCCCTTTTATTGTGGATGACGATATTCCGTTGGCCCTTGCGTTAAACGCGGACGGTGTGCACATCGGGCAAGAGGATGAGCCCATCGAGCGGGCGCGGGAAAAAATCGGTGACCGGATATTGGGCGTATCCGTCCATCGTGCGGAAGAAGCCAAAGCGGCCATTGAAAAGGGGGCGGATTATCTTGGGGTCGGACCGATTTTCCCGACGAAGACGAAGGAAGATGCCCGATCGGCCATAGGTACGGGCCTCATCAGAAAATTGCGTTCGGAAGGATACACCATTCCGATGGTGGGCATCGGCGGCATTCAACCGGAAAATGCCGCTTCCGTTATGGAGGCCGGCGCGGACGGAGTCGCCGTCATCAGCGCCATCAGTGCGGCCGAGAATGTGGTCCGGGCGGCGAAAACATTAAAAAAATGCGTATTATTGAAGAGCAAAAGGTAAAAAGCCGCATCGGCCGGCGGAATGATGGGGAAAAGCCGTTATGTCATCCTGACGCTTTCCCGCCGAGCCGGATGAAACAAGCGGGAGGTTGTTCATGTCAATATCCCGAGACCGGGTCCGGGATTTTTTTATTCCGCCCGTGTTCACATGGGAAGATATGTCGATGGGGCCGCCGGAGACATTATCTGCCGGATGAAATCGGCGGGGGATCCGGGGTCAAACGGGCGGAAAAACTTCCTGGGGATATGAATGAGATGTTTGCGGAACTCCGAAGCAGGGGGCTGCTTGGCTGGCTGTAAAGCTGTCCGCGCGGTTCCATCCGGATGCCAGGACGCCCGTCGGGGTGCGGCGGGCGAGATCGTTTACGGGTGAAAGGATAATGGGGGATCTTTTTCAATGATTGCCGCCGGTATTGAAACCTTACTGGAATCGGTACTAGTGGGAAATATCCGTCGCTTGATGCTTGCGGCATGACTGCGCCTGAGACGGGTCCAAAAACCGCATCCGAAAATCTTGATACAAACTTGTACAAAAAAGGGTTGCAAAGGAAAAGGGATCGATGTATAATAGTCCTCGGTTGAAATTTTAAGAGAGTGCGGGGCATTAGCTCAGTTGGGAGAGCGCTACGCTGGCAGCGTAGAGGTCACCGGTTCGAGCCCGGTATGCTCCATCAAGAAACCCTAGAGCCATGAAGGTTCTAGGGTTTTTTTGCTGATTTTAGGCAAAAGCGAAAATAGCTATCGTTATATTAAGTGCGGGAGATCAGTTTTTTGCAGCATGTCATCAGTATCGAAGGCCGTTGGCGAATAGTTGGAGATTTTCAAATTTCCGTCTTTTTTTTTCAATCATGCAGATACAGATAAAATTCCGACAACGGAAAATACTCTTCTTCGAAGTAGACAGTATCATCAATTTTTATGATAAAATCTCCCTCAACATATAGAGCGTTGAGCACCTCACTCCCTCCTTTATTGTTAAAAATTTACAAATGTTCCTATAGTATGTCAAATAGAAAAGCTGCCGCCCTCCGATTTCCCGATTCCTTCCCTTCTTCCGATGCTTTCGATTATAATAGTCGGTGAGTCGGACTTACAGGTAGGGTAACGTACAGCCAAGGAAAGGAGCGGCAATCATGGACAGGCTCAAACAATTGTTGCGCCGGATCGATCAAAAAGGGTACAAGGCGTATAAAACGATCGAAGGCCGTTATTCGTTTCCGAAGTATACCTTGTCCATCGACCATGTCCAAGGGGATCCCTTCGCCGAGCCGTCGAAAGTCCGGGTGATCGTGCCGCGGGAGAAAACGGCCCTGGCGGAGGAATGGACGAATACCAAAATCCGCAAAATCCGCTGCGAAGATCTGCTTGCCCGCCGGGTTCATGCGGAACTGCGCCAAGGGGTGAGCAGGGTGCGGGGGTCCGGGAAGAGCGGGATCGTCTCCATCGATGCCCCGAATCAAAAGGTCCTCGAACGGACGGCGGTGCAGATCGGTTCCGATTCGGTCACCGTTTGCCTGTCGGTCGGGCTTCCCGCCAGCGGCAGACGGATCTTGGGCCGGGAAGCGGAAACCATTTTTTTTGAGCAGATTCCCAAGGTCATCGACCGGGCGGTGTACGGACTGAGAGAAGAAGAAATCCGTTCCGCCGTGCGGCTGGCCGATCAGCAGCAGGCGATCCGCCAATATTTAAAGGAAAATGGACTGGTCGCCTTCGTCGCCAACGGCTCGATCCTTCCTCGGGAAAGCGGGGTAAGCGACAAGCCGTTGAAAAAGGGGGCCGTCCCCTTCCAAAGCCCGCCGGAACTCGAGATCGCCATTCCCGTTCCCGGCAGGGAAGAACCGTTGAAAGGAATGGGAATCCGAAAAGGCATTACCTTGATCGTCGGCGGCGGTTATCACGGCAAGTCGACGCTGTTAAAAGCCCTCGAACACGGGGTGTATGATCATGTGGCCGGTGACGGGAGGGAATACGTCATTACCGACAGCGGGGCCGTCAAGATCCGCGCGGAAGACGGCCGCAGCGTGGCCAATGTGGATATTTCCCCGCTGATCGGCACCCTCCCCCATGGGAAAGAGACCGTGCATTTTTCGACGGAAAACGCCAGCGGCAGCACGTCCCAGGCGGCCAATATGATCGAAATGGTCGAAGCGGGGGCGACCGTATTTTTGATCGATGAAGACACGAGCGCAACGAATCTCCTGATCCGCGACGGGCGCATGCAGGAGCTGGTCGCGAAACGGTCGGAACCCATTACCCCCTTCATCGACAAGGCCCGTCAGCTGTTTGACGATTACGGGATTTCTTCGATCCTTGTCGTTGGCGGATTGGGGGATTATTTCGAGATTGCCGATTGCGTCATCAAGCTGGAAGAATATGTTCCCGCGGACGTGACGGCGGAAGCCAAAAAGATCGCCGCCGCCATGCCGTCGGGAAGAAAGGCGGAAGGAGGAGCTTCCTTCGGTTCCATCCGCGAGCGGATCCCCCTGCCGGAAAGTTTGAACAGCATGAAGGGGAAAAAACCGAAGGTTACGGCGCGGGGACGGTATGTCATCCAATACGGGCAGACGGATCTCTTGCTCCAGGCGCTGGAACAATTGGTCGATGACAGCCAGACGAGGGCGATTGCCGCCGCCCTGTACTACATGGAACGGAACGGCTGGCTGTCGAAAGGGAAGACGATCCGTGAGCTGCTCGATGCCATGGAGGAACAATGGGACCGCGCGGGACTGGGTTCCATCTCCACCCGCAAAGGACATCCGGGGGAACTGGCCCGCCCCCGCAGGCTGGAACTCGCGGCGGCTTTGAACCGGCTGCGCACCCTCCGGTGCGGGTAAAGAGCGGGGTCTTAAACGACCCGGGTGATGAATCCGGGATTCCTGCTCAAAAATGCCAGGTATTGAATGAAGGCCTTGCCCGATCCGTACAATGAATTCTTTTGAAGCTTGCCAAGACGTGTCCACAGCGATAGGTTCCGTCGGCTGCGACGGGAACGTCCCTTTGCAATGGCGGAACTTCCCTTACCTTCGATTTTGCACAATTTGGAAGGCGCTTTTTGGGAAGTCTTTGGTTCCTGCCTGCTTTGCGGCTGCCTCAAGGCCATATTATGGGCCTGGGGCAGTTTTTCTTTGCTTTTTTTCGGATTCTTATTTCGAAAGCAGATCATTGGCCGGATCCGGCCTAGCGCCGGAACGGGGATCGCCGCGGCTTGCCTTCCCATCATGGGCCGGCTCACGGATCACAAAGGTGACTTCTTTTGGATGCGGTGAATGGAAATTTTAAAAAAATACCCTGCAGACAACGCAGGGTATTTTCACGGTTTGAAAGGACTGCCGGGTGAATTGATGTTCGGCTTTGCGTTTTTCCATCCCGCCGGCGCGTTAAAAAATCCCCGGCCCGAACAGGCCCCGGCCTCCGAATCCAGAGTAACCACCGAATCCCGGGTATCCTCCGTATCTCGGCCTGGCAAATCCATGGTGGACAACGACATTTTTCGTAAAGGGACGGACGATGTTTCTCGGAACGTCGACAACATTGATCCGGTTAACCCTTACAACCGGATGGATGACCGGGACGGGACGGCGGACAAAACGGTCATTCACCACATATTTAGGCGGACAAACGATCGGATGCACACATCTCGACAAAGGAAACTCACCTCCTTAAATAGTAAATGTTTGATCGCCATTTTTTGAAACGGACAAATAACACAATTGTAAAAACAAGGGGATATTTTCGATGAATTTTTTTCGAATAGGAGGGTCGGCGGAGCATCCGTCGGATCCTTCCGCCGTCGGGAGCAAGTCCGGGAACGGGATTTCAGCGGGGAAAAGATGAAGGGGCGTCCGTAAACCGGATCCTGGATTTTGCGCCGTTTATTGATTTTGCGGGAAATGGTCGGGGGGTCCGGCCGATCGGAGGGCACGCCGGTTTTTCGACCGATTGTCCGCAGGTTGGCATGCCCGCCGGTTTTTCCATGCGCTACGGACCTGCCGGCGCCGGAGCGTCGGTCTTTCAAGTCAAATGCCAATAGGTTTTCCTTCCGTTGTTCAAAACGAGGGCCTTGCGGGGGACCTGGGCAGACAGCAGGAACGCATTCAACAGATCCACAGAAGATCCTAAAGCGTTCAGGAAAATGAAAAATTCGAATGCGGGAGACAGCCGTACGAATCCGCCCAGGATGAAGGGCAGGATGACCGACAAAAGGACGAAGGGCGCAAAGGAGATCCATACCGCCCGCCGCTTCGTGAGGATTTCCTCCGTGTAAACATAGCCGCCGAACCACGCCAAGCCGAGGTACGTTTTATCCGAGCGGATGAAATCCGGAATGAATGCCAGATGAAGCAATTCGTGGATAAGAAGAAAAACGGGCAGAAAAAGCAATATCGGAAAATTGATGGTCACTTCCAAGGTCCCCTTGTCCAAGCCTTTGATCTGCCATATCGAAAAAAGAATTTCCTTCAGGAGTCCGAAGCATGTTTTCCCCGAATGGAAAGCCATCAACCCCAGGGAAATGGCGCCGCTTGCGATCAAAAAGGGCAGGGAAAGGAAGAATCCCGTCCACGCGCCTTCCGGCTCTTTCAAGGGCACCCAGCCGCCGGCCGCCAACTGCCGGTCTTTTTCTTCATTCCCTTTCGGGATTTTAAAGGAAATTTTCAAGAACGATCACATCCCGATCCATTTTTCCATTGTCTTGTGACCCATTATAATACATCCTGCGGCATCGGAGAATGCGAACCGCAAGAATCTTTGCTCCGGTGCGTGCGCGGCGCTTCGGACGGGGGGAGAGGAGTGGCGCTCGTGCCGGACGAATGAAAGAATTCGCCACCCGACCCTCTCCCGTTCCCAACATCTGGTCCCCACGGGAAAAACCGGCCGTTTGCCGGCGGCACGAAAAAGAAAACAGGAAATCGGGGGAGGTTCGCCCGGAAGGCCGGCAGTCCAGGCGGAGGTCCTATCGGGAGAGGCCGTCGGCAGCGGAAGTTTTGTCCGGAATAGCCGCAGGCGAAGGCCCGGTATCCTCAACCGCCGTCTGGCGGAGGAAGAGGGGCTTTCCCCTTGACATCATTTTGACACATAACCATGGTATAATGATCGGGAGAGTTGAAGCGAAGCGCGTGTTGGGCTGGTGATCCGATGAAGACGATTCTGATCGTGGAAGACGAGTATCCGATCAGCCAAGTGCTGTCGGCTTATCTGAAGCGGGCGAATTTCCGGACCGTGCAGGTTTTTAGCGGCGGCGAAGCCCTGGAAAAATTTGAGGAGATCAAGCCCGATCTGGTGATTTTGGACGTGATGCTTCCGGGTAAAAGCGGCTGGGATATCTTAAAGGAAATCCGCAGGAAAAGCGATTGCCCGGTCATTATGCTCACTGCCCTCGGCGATGTGAATTACCGGTTGACCGGATTCAATGAAGGCGCGGACGATTACATCCCCAAACCTTTCCACGGCGAGGAGGTCGTCGCCAGGGTGAAGGCGGTGCTGCGCCGGAGCGAAAACGCCTCAAGCGGTCCGGTACGCCGGTTCGGCCGGCTGGAGATCGACCATCAAGCCCACCGGGTCACCCTGAACGGAAAGGAAATCGCCCTCACCCCGAGAGACTTGTCGGTTTTGCTGTTTCTGGCCGAACATCCGAATCGGACGTTCACCCGGGAAGAATTGATCGAACAGATCTGGGGCTGGGAATATGATGGGAGCGACCGGGCCGTGGATCTTTCGATCAAACGGATCAGGAAGGCGCTGAAAGACTGGCCGAAAGAAGAAGGGGAAATTAAAACTTTACGCGGATTGGGGTATCAATTCAGTGTTTACCAGAAATAAAAGCAAACGGATCCCGTTGCAGCGGTATTGGACGACCCGCTATTTGCTCACCCTCATCGTCGGTTTGATCGCCATTGCCCTCGTATCCGCCCTTTGGATCCGGCATACGACGCTCCAGCACCGGCTCAAGATGATGGAGCTCATGGCGGAGGAAATCGCCAACCGGATCGTCCTGTTCAACGACGGTTCCCTCGGCTTGCAGGGGGAAATCGGGGGTATCATGAGAGGACCGGGAATGGCCTTGGAAGGGGATCCGTCTTTTTACATTGCCGATGCCCGGGGAACGATTTTGTACAGCAACCGTCCGTTGGGCCCGGCGGAAAGGCGGCTCCATCCCCTGATTTTAAAAAGCGATGAGGAAGTGCAGAAACTGGAGCTGGGGTCATCGGGCAGTTTTTATGTCGTAAAGAAGAAGGCGGAAGTCGATTCCTACGTATTGGGATGGGTGGTGTTCGCCGCCCCGGAGGAAAATTTGGTGAAGGTCAATCAGGAATACGGACAGCTGCTCATCATGATCACCGGTCTTTTGCTCCTCGGCTGGGCGGCCATCTACTTCCTGTCCAAAAGATTGTCCAAACCGATTAAAGAAGTGGCGAAGGCGGCCCGGCAGGTGCAGGAGGGAAATTATGACATCGAGCTCCGGGACGATGCCCGGGAAGAGGAAATCCACGACCTGATCCATTCCTTTAAGGAAATGTCCAAGCAATTGCAGCAGCTGGAAAAACTTCGCAATGAGCTCTTGGCCGGCGTCACCCATGAATTGAAAACCCCGGTCACTTCCATCAGCGGCCTGCTCCAGGCCATCGCAGATGGCGTGGTCACCGGGGACGAGGCGAAGGAATTTTTGCGGATTTCGTTAAAAGAAACCGCCAAAATGAAAAAGATGGTGGAAGATCTGCTCGCCTTCAATTCCTTTGTTGCCAACGCCGTCCCGATCCAGAAGGAAATCCGGTCCCTCAATGAGCTGGTGGAAGAAATCGTCCGCCAATGGGAGTTGGTGCAGGAGGAGGATACGGTCGAAGTCCGCATCTTTCCCTTAAAAGAGGATGTGAGGGTGGACACGGACCCGATCCGCCTGCAGCAAATCTTTACCAATTTGTTGAACAACGCGAAACAGGCGATGGACGACGGCGGGAAAATCGATATTCGGCTGGCGGCGGACGACCGCCATGTAACGGTCGATGTAATAGATACGGGAAGCGGCATTCCGGAAGAAGAACAGCCGTTCATTTTTGAAAAATTCTTCCGGGGAGAAAGCAAAAAATACAAAGTGGGCGGACTAGGCCTCGGTTTGCCCTTCAGCAGATTGATCGCCCAAGCCCTCGGCGGGGATTTGGAATTGGTGGAAAGTTCAAAGGAAGGGACAACTTTCCGGATCACGCTGCCGAAGGCTTAGCAATGCGGTTTCCCTCCGGCCGGCAAATGGGGTTTCCCGCCGTGCCGCAGCGTGAATGAAAGCATGGCGGTTTTGCCGCAAGAGGGATGGTCTTTAAAGCCGGTACCGGAACGTCCTTTGACGTTTTTTCCGGAAGGCAAAGCTGTGGCCGATTGGCGGGCTTTTGAAGATGTTTTTGCCGGACGGGTAGCCGTTAAAGGCGGTCCGGAAGGGAAGGCGGTTGGCGCCGTTGGTGCCGAGAAGGTTAAAGCTGGTGCGGAAGCTGTTATGGAAGGCTGCCGGCACCTGAATCTAGAAAGGGGGATTTTCCGATGGGATTCGGAAAATCCTTTCTTTTTTCGCTGCCGCACGGCGAAAAGGCCGGTGGAGCGGCTTTTTCCGCCGGTTCAAGAACCGCGGAATTCGAGCCTTGAGGCCGGATTTTGCCGCCGGAACGGGCGGTTGCTTTTTTTCGAAAAAATGGATTTTGACATATTCCTGACATATTCGTCGTTTACAGTAAAGCTGTGAACAAAAAGATGGCATGCGGATTCATCCGAACCCAAAAGCGAGGAGGGTGAAAAATATGGCAGATCAAAACTTCGAAAACGAAAGAAAGGAAACCGGTAAGGATCGTTTCAGCCCAAAAAGCCCCGGGGAACAAGCGGAAGTTCCGGCGGTGGAGGCAAAAGAAACGCCCGAATTGAGCCGGGATCATGCAAATCCCGGCTCCGCGGCAGGAACGGCGGAAAGGAACGGGACCGGTTCGCCGCAGGAGCCGGAAGGAAAGAGGGAAATCGGTTCACCGGCGGGACGGGAAGGGGGTGACGGCGGTTTTGCGGATGAAAAGGCCGCCGCGGAAGGAACCCTTTCGCCGGAAGACCCGGAAACAGGAACAGGGACCGGCGCGTCTGAAGAAACTTATGTCGAAGACGGAAAAGCTGCGTCGGATAATGCGGAGGGCGGAAAAGGAAACGGGGAGCCGTCCGGCGTGGGGGTTCCGGATGCGACGGCGGTTCCGGAAAATCTAGCGGAACCGGCAGGAAATTCTGCGAAAAAGGGCCTGCCTCCGGGAGAAAAAATGGAGGAAGAGGGGAATCCCGCAACCGGCGGGCCATCCGTTTCAAAGGATTCGGCGGTCGAAGGAACGGGGGAAACCGCCCGGCCGAAGAAGAGGAAGGGAATCTGGAAGGGACTGCTTCAGTCATTCGCCGCCGCCATTGCCGGTTCGGCCATCACCTTGGCCGCGGCGGCCCAAATGGACCTTTTCCACCCGGATTCCTCGGCGAAGGATTCATCCGAAGCCTCGCAAAAGGCGAGCGTTTCGACGAGCGGCGGCAATTCTTCGCTGAGCGTCGATCAACTTTCCACGACGGGCAGCACGGTGGCCGATATCGTGGAAAAAACTTCGAAGGCCATCGTCGGCGTCGTCAATCTCTCCAAACAAAATCAACGTTTTCCGGGGGAAACGCTGGAAAGGGAAAATGGGAGCGGCTCCGGTTTCATTTATAAAGCGGCGAAGGGAGAAGCCTACATCGTGACAAACCATCACGTCATTGACAACGCCGACAAAATTGAGGTTTCCCTGTATAACGGAAAAGTGTTGACCGCGGAATTGGTCGGGAGCGATGAATTGACCGATCTCGCCGTATTGAAAATAAAAGGAAACTTCGACATCACGCCCCTCTCCTTCGGCGATTCGGATCAATTGCGGGTGGGCGACCCGGTATTGGCCATCGGCAACCCCCTCGGGCTGGAACTGTCGCGAACGGTCACCCAGGGCATCGTCAGCGGCGTCAACCGGTCGATCACCGTGGGTACGTCTTTGGGAAGCTGGGACGTGGATGTCATTCAAACGGATGCGGCCATCAATCCGGGAAACAGCGGCGGTCCGTTGATCAACCTGTCCGGAAAAGTGGTCGGGATCACCAGTCTGAAGATTTCCCAAAACGGTGTCGAGGGGCTCGGTTTCGCCATCCCGAGCAATCAGGTCGTCAAAATCGTCAATGAACTGATGGAAAAGGGACAGGTCGTAAGACCGTACCTGGGGGTCGGACTGGCCGGCATTAACGAAATTCCCCCCTACTATCAGGAAAGCCTGGCCGGCGACGTTTCGGAAGGGGCCGTCGTCCTTTCCGTCGACGAAACGTCACCTGCGGCTAAAGCGGGAATCCAAGTGAAGGATATTATCGTTTCCATCGACGGGAAACAAGTGAAGGATGCGGATGAATTGCGGAAATATTTATACAACGAAACGTCCCCGGGCGACACGGTTACGATCAAGTTTTACCGCGACGGACAATTGCGTTCGGTGAAAGTCAAGTTGGCGAGCACCGAGGAAAGGTCGAACGAATGATGGAAGGCCGGTTGGCGGATCGGAAGGCATGGCGGTGTTCCCTTTCCGATTGCCCGGAGGACCGCTGAAAATGGCTGCCGCCGGGTTTTTCACCGAGTGACGGAGATGGGTCGCGAGGGGGATAACAAGAACCGGGGTGTCCATTTTGGCAGACGGAAAAAAGCGTTCGGTCCGGTTTGACGGGCATTTTCCGCACCGATGGGGAAAAGGAAAAGGAGAATGCCGTTGCCTGCATTCCCGAGAAAATTTTTCGCTTCGGGCGATTCCTTCCCGAACCGGAAGAGATTCATTACGAAGGATCCGTCTCCCGGACCGGGAGGCCCCCTCCCGGCGGATCCGCCTGCCGCCGCTATTACGGTAGGAAAATCTTCAACCATTCCGAACCGGAAAAGATTACGGGCACAGAGGAACGGAACCCGGGCGGTTTTGAAGCCGATTCCGAAAAACACTTCGCGGTAATGCTGATTTCTTAAACTTAAAAGAACCCGGATCCGCCTCTTATTTGTTTGCAAAAAACACCTCACGGCATTGCTGATTTGTTTAACGCCGGGGAGCGGCTCTCCCTCTTATTTGTTTTCGGAAAACACCCCGCGGCATACCTAATTTCTTCAACATAGGGGAGCGGCTCCCCGCTTGTTGCTTTGCGAAAAAACACCTCGCGGCTGTCCCTTCACTCGGGCGAAGCGGAAAACAGGGTCGCATGTCTGGCGCGGCTGTGGAACTTCCTCGGGCCGGGTGCTTAAGGTTTTTGTGAAACGGGCGGCCGGAGAAGGCTGCGGCGATCGGGAAGGGGAGGTATTCCCTTTCCGGCATCGGACGTATGCGGATGGGACAGGAAAAGGGCAGAAAATTGGCAGGCGGAAAAGCCCTGTTTCCGGTCCTTTCATCTCCGGCCGTTTTTTGTCTTATCTTTTCAGCGTAACGCCGTGGCTTTCCCGTCAAGGGATGGCGGGGGAAACGGAAAAGGTTTGGCGAAAAAACATCCCCTTCCCCGAAAGGAATACTATTACATGTATAGAAAGATTTTTTAAAGGGGAGTGGTTCGTATGGTCAAAGTTTTTCTGGATCCCGGCCACGGCGGAAACGATCCCGGCTCTTCCGGGAACGGCCTGAAGGAGAAAGAGGTTACTTTCAAGATTGCCCAAAAGATCGAGCAGATCCTGAAAAACGAATATGAGGGCGTTTCCATCAAGTGGAGCCGAAAGAAAGATGAAACCGTATCTTTAAAGGAGAGAACCGATCTGGCCAATCAATGGGGCGCCGATCTGTATTTGGCGGTTCACGTGAACGCCGGGGGAGGCACCGGGTTCGAAAGCTATGTCTACTTGCAGGTTCCGGTGAGGACAAAATCGGTGCAGGAGGACATTCACCGGGAAGTTTTGAAGCGGTCCGGTTTCCGGGACCGGGGGATGAAACAGGCGGATTTTCACGTGCTCAGGGAATCGAAAATGGATGCGGTGCTGACGGAGAACGGCTTCATCGACAATCCGGATGACGCGGCGAAATTGAAAGATCCCGCCTTTCTTGAAAAAATTGCCCGGGGCCATGCGGAAGGGATCGCCAAGCATTATCGGCTGGCAAGGAAAGCAGAGGGCAAGGAAGACGGTAAGCGGCAGGAGGATCCGGGAAAATCGGAGAAAAAAAGTTTGTACAAAGTTCAAATCGGGGCCTTCGAAGATTTGGAGAACGCCAAACGGCTGGCGGAGCGGGCAAAGCAGGCGGGTTTTGACGTGGCCATCATAAAGGAATAAAAAGCGGACGCGGCCGGTTTTTACGAATTCAAACCGAAGGCGTGAACTCCACGGTTTTTTCCGGCGGAAAAAGGGGATGGGAAGGAAGATGCCTGCCTCCTTTTTCCGGGGCTTTTTGCAAAGATACGTCCGGCGTCTTCCGTCAAGTTTTTCTATGGAAATCCGGGGAAATCTCCGGTGTTCCTTCTTCAAACCAGCAAGATCCTGCGTGTCCGTCGGCGCAAACGCGGCCAGCGAGGGGAAGATAAGGAATGAGTGTTCGGCTTGCCGGCAAGATCGACAAGCTTTTTTCTTCGGGATCAGGCCCCGGCGGCGAAAAGGCGTTAACGCTCCCGGAGGGGGGCGTTCGCTGCCGGATGCCGCCGTTTCCGGCGGGGCGCGCCGCAAAACCATCTTGGCGGAAAATCGGTATGCTTTTCAGAAAGATTCCAACAGAAAGGAAAATCTCCGCCGGTCATTCAAGGCAACAGAGGGTCCGGTGCGCAAAGACCGGACGGGAGAAATCATGCCGAGGGTTACTGCATGCTTTCAATTTCCACCAATTCCACCCCGGGCATTGCGGAAAACATATGGTAAACTTCCGTTATTTTCAATTCGCGGCTGATGCCGATTTTTAAAGAGATGAGATGTTTTCCTTCCTTCAAATCGCGGATCCGGATCCGCTGGATGGAAAACCGGTTCTTTTTCAAGGAATCGATGATCTGTTCCAAAAAGCGGTTCTCGGAGACGGTGATTTCCAAGGAAATATCTTTTTCCCTCAAAGCCTTCGGCCCGATCCGGGTCATCAATTCCGGCAAAAATTCCACGCTGATGATGAATAAAATGACGCCGGCGATCGCTTCAAAATAAAAATTTGCACCGACGGCAATGCCGATTCCCGCGGCACCCCAAATAATGGCGGCGGTCGTCAAGCCGGAAATTTTGTCATTGCCCCTCCGCAAGATGACCCCCGCGCCCAAAAAGCCGATGCCGGAAACGATTTGCGCGGCCAAACGCAAAGGATCCATCGTAATATTGACATCCTCCGAACCGGCCGCTTTGTACGCGGATTCGATGGAGACGACGGTCAGCAGGCAGGATACGATGGAGATGATCAAACAGGTTTTCAAGCCGACCGGTTTGTGTTTCATCTCCCTTTCCAGGCCGATGATTAACCCCAAAACGGCGGCGATGACGAGCTTGCCGAGGATTTCCAAATCGAATTCCGTCAATGTTCTCCCTCCCTTGTCCGTTTATTTTTCTTCACATATTTTATATAATTTTATATAATTGACTGAAAATGGCAACCGATATGATTCGGGCGCTTTTTTTCAGAACAGAAAAATCATCCCGACGGGCGGATGATAAAAGAAAATCCGGGGTATGGAACGTGAGGAATTTGGAAATGAAAACGCAGTCGGAAAAGCCGGCGGTTAATCCGTATCTGGTTATCGCTTTCGGGGTTTTCTCCGTTTCGACGTCGGCCGTCCTGGTCAAGTTGTCCGAGGCCCCTGCCGGAGTCATCGCCTTTTATCGCCTGTTTTTTTCCGTTTTGCTCATGCTGCCTGTAATATTAACAAGAAATCTCAAGGACATTGGCGGGTTTTCGCTGAAAGATCTTTTCCTTTCCGCCGTATCGGGGATCTTTCTCGCATTTCATTTTATCTTATGGTTCGAGTCATTGAACTATACGTCCGTGGCCAGTTCCACGGTGCTGGTTACGCTTCAGCCGCTGTTTTCCTTTGCCGGGACCTATTTGCTGTATAAAGAAAGGATTACCTTCCGGACGATTGTCAGCGGAATGGTCGCCATCTTTGGGAGCATCCTGATCAGCTGGGGAGATTTTAACATCAGCGGGGAGGCGCTTTTCGGGGACGTTCTGGCCTTGATCGCCTGCGCCCTGATCACGGGGTATTTGCTGTTCGGGCAATCGGTCCGGAAAAGGGTATCCCTTTTTCCTTATACCTTCGTGGTTTATTCCATCAGCTCCGTCACCCTTTGGATTTATGTGTGGGCGAACGGCCAATCTTTTTACCCGTACAGGCCTCAGGACTGGATCTATTTTCTCTTGCTCGCCGTTTTTCCCACCCTTTTGGGACACACCTTATTTAATTGGTCCTTAAAGTGGGTGAGCACCAATGTGATTTCCATGGCGATTTTATTTGAACCGGTGGGCGCGGCCCTTTTGGCGTTTTTTATATTGGGGGAAACCTTGAAATGGACCCAGATCATCGGGGGACTGATTGTCCTTTCGGGATTATTTCTTTTTTCCAAAAAATAAAGGACAGCTGGCGAATTTCTTTTCCAAACATAAATCTCCCGTAACGGCCGGCCGCGGACCGATGAGCCCGGTACCGCGCCGTTCTGCCCGCGCAGAGAGGGAGGGCGGGCGATTTTTTTGCGGACGGCTAGTACATAGCCCGCAGAAGATTAGGAAAAAATTATATTGAAAACATTTTGATCCGATGATATAGTATACATGCGGACGAGGACGGCAAGCGCCTTGTCCGGGCAGGAAATAGTGAAATAGAGATGTCAAGCGTCAGTGAAAATGTCATACTAACGCGTCAGTGAATATGTCACTGATATATTTACTTTGACCTCAGTTCATTCAAGCCGGTTTCAGTTCCTTTGAATTCGTGGGCCTATATTTGCGCCAAGGATGATCAGGTCCTGGCTTGTACGATTTCTTTTCTGAGCTCTCCTTTTTCTTTTCAGGAGTTTTTGCCGCTTTGTTCCGGGTTGCTTCCATCAAGGGGTAGGGCTTACCTTTGTACCAGACAAACAGTCTGCCATCCAGCGTTTTTCGGACTTCCACCGGCGT